>JAZBPF010000605.1:0-3972 GCA_036351515.1 Pseudomonadales bacterium
CAGGGATCGAGATCGTCGAGCCTCCCGTGGACCGCTTCTACGGCCAGCGCCAGCTGCTGCTCCGGCTGCCCGGAGGTGCCGTGCTCGACCTCTCCGCGCCGTGCGCACCCGATCCGGCCTGGATGGCGCGCGTGCGGCCGCGGGAGGCGGGGGGCTACAGCTAGCGACGCTGACGCTCAGCCCATTTGTCCGCGCAGGAGCATGCCCGCTTCGGGCCGCTCCGGATCCAGGAAAAGGTACAGATGGCCCATGTCGCCCCACATGAGCGGGCCGTCCGGGTAGAGCTGCAGGAAGAACGGCAGGGGGGCGGTCTCCTCCCCCTGCACCCAGGCCGGACGCCCGCCGAGCACCGAGCGCTCGTAGGGCTCGAGCACGTCCGGATGCGCCTCTGCCCAGCTCGCCTCCAGGGCGAACGCGACGTCGTGCCAGGCGCGCACCTCGGGCAGGGAGAGGCGGATCGGCGCCTCGAGGAAGCCGATCGAGACCGTGCGGCGAAGCTCCATGGCCACCGGCTGTCTCGGGGCGCGGAACACGGCGCCGTACTCCGACTCCCCGAAGTCGGCCTCCAGTGCCGCGAGCTCTCGCTCCGACCAGGAGACGATGCGCCGCCGCGGGGCGTCCCGACGCGTCACGCGGATCTCGTAGGCGGCCGCCTCGTCGCCGCCGAAGAAGGCGTCGTAGTCGAGGAACACCCGTAGACGCTCGATGGCGCCGAGGAAGGCTGCGTTGTCCGCGTCGCGCGTGAGCTCCGCGACGAAGGTGAGCGGTCGGCCGGTCTCCGGATTCCGAGGCCAGTCCTCGCCCTCGAAGCGCGTGGGAAGGCCGCCGAACCAGCTGCCCGGGACGACGTCGTCGCCGTCCTCGGCGGGCCCGAACACCCAGCTCTCCCGCGCCTCCGCGTAGCGCCGGGCGAGCTCCTGCTCGAGCCATCCCCGGTAGGCGTCCTCGTCGAAGCGCCGGAGCTCCGTGCGGTTCTCGGCCGTGAGGGACGGCGGGGGGCGCGCCGCCCAGGAAACGAGCCGGTGCCGTCGGATCGAGCCCTCGTCCATGCGGAACCCGCGTCCGTGCAGCGCTGCCGCGAGGCCGGGCATGTGCATCGCGCCCCAGGGCACGACGACCTCGTCGAAGCGCTCGAGGGCCCGGTCGAGATGATCGAGCAGCACGGCGTTGCGTCGATCGACCACTTCCGCGAAGAACCGCTCCGGATCGACACCCGGGCCGCCACCGAGCAGTGCGAGCCAGCTCCCGCCGCGGAGCCCGTCCCCGAGGACGCCTTCTCCCCAGCGCACGTAGGCCAGCGTCTCCTCCGAGAGGTCGGACGCGTCGACGTCCGCCCGGAACAGGACGACCGAATCCTCGTCCGGCGTGGCGTCGGGGACATCGGCGCGCCTGGCCGGTACGAACTGTTCGACGGCGGGCTGGGCCATGAGCCGGTGCGCCTCCCGCGGCGGCAGGATCCAGCGTCGCGCGTCCGACGCCAGCGGAGGACCGATCCGCCCCTCCCGGTCCGACACGCCTTCCTCGAGCACGAGCGCACCCGGACGGCGGAAGGTCTCGAAGATGCGCTCGTAGCCCCCGCGCTCGCCGACGTGCGCCATGGCCACGAGGCGCACCCGCCGCCCGGCCGCGTCCTCGAAGGCCGCGTCGGCGAGATGCATCCCGTCGGGCCGGAAGGCGAGCCAGGCGCCGCTCGCGCGCTGCAGCTGTTCGAGGAGCGCGAGGGGCGCGAGCAGCACCGCCGCCAGGGCGAGCGCCCCGCCGTGGCGCAGCAGGCGACCGAGGACGGGACCCGCTCCGGGACGGCGGGGCCCGAGGGCGGTCGTCGGCACCCACCAGCGTCCCCAGCGTCGCCGCACGCCGGCGAGCATGAGCGCCGCGATGGCCACCTGGGTCCAGGTCAGTACGGAGATCAGCGCGCCCGGGGCCCAGGGATCGACGAGAAACGGCAGCGGGACACCGCTCGCCCAGTTCAGCCAGAGGACCGACAGGGCCGGGAGGAAGAAGAGCCAGGTCGGGAGCCGCGGGCGGTCCCAGCCGGTCACGAGCCAGGCGAGCGCGATCCAGACCATGCCCGCCGCGACGAGCTCGCGCAGCGGCGCCAGCGCGAACACGCCGGCAGGCCGCAGCCAGAGACCGTCGACGAGGCTGAGCCCGGCATCGAGCACGTAGGCGAAGAGCACGAGGTTCGCCGCGAGGAGCGTCCAGCGGTCGTGCGGACCGGGCGCGTCAGGGCGCGGTTCGGAGGAAGCGACGGTCACGGTCTCCGGTCCCTGGAGGCGGCTCCCGGGAATCTGCCCCAGCCCCGGGACGAGGACAAGGGCGGCCCGCGTCGCGAGGGCCGCCCGGGCGCCTCAGCGCGCTCGCGCCCAGCGCAGCTCGAAGACGCAGGCGGGATCGCCGAGGGCCGTGCACGCCACCTCGCGCACGGTGGTCTCCGGATGCACGAGGGTGCGGAACAGGCGCTCGAACACGGCGGCGTGCCAGACGCAGTCCGGCTGCGCCGAGTGGCGCAGGGCCAGCGGGTTGTGGCCGATCGTCAGCCGCAGGCCGCCCTCGAAGTCGTAGGCGAAGGCGCCGGAGCCGACGAAGGTCCAGGCGTGGACGGCGATGGCCCGGCAGAGCGCACGGGCCGCGAGCGGCGCCGGGAGCAGGCGCAGGAGCCGCTGCGCCGGCGCCGGGATCCGGTGCGCGAGGAGATAGTCGCCGGTACGCAGGCCCGCCTCCCGCGCGTGGCTGCGCGCCTCCTCGAGCGGGAGCAGGTCCCAGAGGGCGGCATGCACGCGCAGGACCGCGTCCTGGGGAACCATGGTCTCCGGCGGCCGGTCGAGCCACTCGGCCTGGCCCGCGCGCTCGAAGACCCGGCCGGCGAGGGCGCCTTCCCCGTGCGCGCGGAGGGTGTCCACGAGCTGGAGGACCGCGTTCGGCCCGATGCGGGGGACCTCGGCGGCGATCGCCTCAGTCGAGGATGCGGACGGGGCGGACATCGTCGTCCTCGAGCTGCTCCGTGCCACCCCCGCAGGCCATGGGCATCGGCTCCGGCGCCTCGCGCGCGGCCTTGATCGCCGCCTTGCGGTCGCGTCGCTTGAGCTTCTGCTCGTGCATGACGCGCCAGTCGGCGTCCTCCGCCGCCGCCGGCACGCGACCGGGCGCCGCGCGGGTCTCGTCGAAGTGGAAGTCCACGTTCTTCTTCGACTGCGGTCCCCAGTAGCCCACGCGCCCGAGATCGTAGAAGGTCCGCTGCACCCCGGCCCGCAGGAAGGCCTTCAGGCAGCCGAGGAGGTACCGGCGCCGAAACCCCGTCCCGCGCCAGGGGTAATGGAACAGGGCCTTCTTCATGTAGAAGCGCCGGTAGTTGTGCATGACCCGGTCGAGGAGCTCGGCCCGGTCCATGGCGTCGGGCTTCATGATGGGCGTGACGAAGTTGTACTTCTCGAAGTCGAAGACCTCGACCTTGTCCCCGAGGGAGTCGAAGAGCGGCGTGAAGGGCCAGGGCGTGTACATGGACCAGTTGGCGAGATCCGGCTGCCAGTCCCAGGCCATGCGGTAGGTCTCTTCGAGGGTCTCCGGCGTCTCGTTGTCGAGGCCGACGATGAACTGCGCCTCGGTGAAGATGTCGGCCTCGCGCAGCAGGCGGATCGCCTCCTTGTTGTTGGCGACCCGCGTCTCCTTGTTGAAGAGATCGAGCTTGAGCTGCGCCGCCGCTTCGGTGCCGAGGGAGACGTGCACGAGCCCCGCCTTCCGCCAGAGCGGCAGCAGCTCCCTGTCGCGCATGACGTCGGTCACGCGCGTGTTGATGCCCCACTTCACGCGGTCGGGGAGTCCGCGGGCGATCAGCTCCTCGCAGAACTCCGTGAACTTCGCCCGATTGATGGTCGGTTCCTCGTCCGCGAGGATGAAGAAGCCGACGTCGTGGTCCGTGACGAGCCGTTCGATCTCGTCCACCACCTTCTTCGGGTCGCGGATCCGGTAGTC
>JAZBPF010000606.1:0-7442 GCA_036351515.1 Pseudomonadales bacterium
CCGGTTCGAGGCCACCACGCGCCCGACGCTTCCGGCTCGCATGGGCTCGCCGATGGCCACGGGGGGCAGGTAGCTCGGCCGGTCCTCCATCCACCCCCGCTGCGTGGGGTCGAAGGAGAGATAGGCATTGCGCACCAGCACCTCGCCCGGGCCGGGTTCGGGCACCGGCGTCTCCACGTACTCGAAGTTCTCGGGCCCGACCATGCCGTGGGGCCGGCGGGCCAGGAGCCACTGACGGTTCACCGCTTCGCTCACGCTGCTCTCCCCTCGTCTCGCGCCGCTCGCGCAGCGCCGGAGTCTACCGCGCGGTTCCATCGGGCGGGCAGCGGGGCTACCATCGGCCCCATGGACATGCGCGCCGGTCATCGATCCAGCACGCCGCTCCGGGCTCCGGCCCCGGGCGCGCTTCCGTGCGACCTCGGTGCGGTTCGCCGTCGCGATTGGTTTACCTACTTCGACTAGGTCGCGTTGCGTCCCCGCAGGGAGGCAGCGCAGGTGCTGCCTCCGGGAGAACCCCGATCGGGCAGCCCCCCGGCCGGGGTTTTCTTTTTTGCGGATCCGGAACGAGCACGGAGAGACGAGACCATGAGCCACGCGAAGCTCGACGACCTGAACGTCGTCGGCACGGAGATCCTCACCACGCCGGCGCGCCTGAAGGCCGCCCTGCCCCTGTCGGAGGCCGCCGAGGCCTCCGTGTCCCGGGGTCGGGAGGCGGTGCGCTCCATCCTCGACCATCGCGACCCCCGCCTGCTCGTGGTCGTCGGGCCCTGCTCGATCCACGACGTGGAGGCCGCCCGGGACTACGCCCGGCGCCTGCGGGCCCTCGCCGACGAGGTCTCCGACGCCCTGCTCCTGGTCATGCGCGTCTACTTCGAGAAGCCCCGGACCACCGTGGGCTGGAAGGGGCTCATCAACGATCCGCACCTGGACGACAGCTTCCGCATCGAGGAAGGGCTGCAGCTCGCCCGGCGCCTGCTCATCGACCTCGCGGAGCTCGGGCTTCCGCTCGCCACGGAGGCCCTCGATCCGATCACGCCCCAGTACCTCCAGGACCTGATCTCCTGGTCCGCGATCGGCGCACGGACGACGGAGTCGCAGACGCACCGGGAGATGGCGAGCGGCCTCTCCTCCGCCGTGGGCTTCAAGAACGGCACGGACGGCGGCCTCGAGGTGGCCCTCAACGCCATGCAGTCGACCCGGAGTCCGCACCGTTTCCTGGGCATCAACGCCGAGGGACAGGTCTCGGTGATCGAGACCCGCGGCAACCGCTACGGCCACGTGGTGCTGCGGGGCGGTCACGGCGGGCCGAACCACGACGCCGAGAGCGTCGCCGCCTGCGAGGCCGCCCTCCGCGCGGCCGGGCTGCCCGAGAACATCGTGGTGGACTGCAGCCACGCGAACTCGCGCAAGGACCCGGCGCGGCAGCCGGAGGTGCTCGCCGACGTGCTCGCGCAGATCGAGGCCGGCAACGCGAGCCTCGTGGGCGTGATGCTCGAGAGCAACCTCGCCTTCGGCAACCAGTCGCTCTCCGCCGGACGGGAGCAGCTGCGCTACGGCGTGTCGATCACCGACGGCTGCATCGACTGGGAGACCACCGAGACCGCCCTGCGGGACGCGGCCGCCCGGCTGCGCGCGGCGCGCTCCCTGCGCGAGGCCGGCTGACCGAGGGCACGCGTGCCACGCGGCCGCCGGAGCGGCGGCCGCGGCGCGTCCGGGAGGCCTGGCAGGACAGGTTCAGTAGTAGGCGTTCTCGCGGACGCTGTGGTCCGTGGCGTCGCGCACGCCGCGCAGGTCGGGCACCTGGGCGAGGAGCGTCTTCTCCACCCCCTGCTTGAGGGTCAGGTCCACGGCGGCGCAGCCCTGGCAGCCGCCGCCGAACTGGAGCACCGCCTCCCCTTCCACGACCTCCACGAGCGTCACCATGCCGCCGTGGGAGGCGAGGGAGGGATTGATCTCGTTGTAGAGCACGTAGTTGATGCGGTCCTCGATGGGGCTGTCCGCATCCACCTTCGGCACCCGCGCGTTCGGCGCACGGATCGTCAGCTGTCCGCCGAGCCGGTCCTCCTGGAAGTCGACCTTCGCCTCCTCCAGGAACCGCTCGCTGCGCTTCTCGAACCAGGCGGTGAAGCCCTCGAACTCGACGGGGACGTCGTCCTCCTGCTGCTCGCCCGGGCGACAGTAGGCGATGCAGGTCTCCGCCGCCGGCGTGCCGGGATTGGCCACGAACACGCGGATGCCGATCCCCGGGACATCCTGCTTGTCGAGCAGCTCGCGCAGGTAGCGCTGGGCGGACTCGGAAATCTCGATCATGCAGCCCTCGCCGAATATCCGATTGCAACGGTCGGGAATGGTACCTCCGCACGAGGGCCGACGCGAGCACGGCATCTCGGCCCCCTCCCCGGAGGCCTGCGACGCGTCCCGCCTCGCGCCGGAACCCCCCGCCACGGGCCCGAGGGCGCCTCCCGACGAGCTCCCTGCGGCCCCGGCCACGGGGGTCGAGCCGCCACGCCGAGCCGGGAGCCCGGCTATCCTCCCCCTCCTCGCTCCCTGCCGCGACTCCCTCGCTTCCGTCACCACCCCACCCCACCCGCGGAGCACCTCCATGAAGCGAACGCTGCCTACGCTCCTTCCGTTCCTTGCGCTCCTGGTCCCGGCAGCCGCCGGGGGGGCTCGGGCCGAGGACGCGATCGGGACGCTGCCGCCGGCCCGCTGCCAGGAGCTCCGGGACACGGGCGTGCTCACCGACGCGAACCCGGTGCCCTGCGAGCGGTTGCGGAGCGTCCGTTTCGAGCACCCTACGATGGCGGGGGCGGCGCTCGCGCAGGGCGAGCTCGTGGTGCTCGACGTCCTGGCCGAGCAGACGCTGGCGCTCATGCAGCGCCTGCGCGCACGATCCTTCCCGATCGCCCGCGCGCAGGCCATGGAGGCGTTCGAGGGCGACGACGCAGCGTCGATGCGCGCGAACAACAGCTCGGCCTTCAACGGCCGCGCGATCACCGGTGGCGGGCGCTGGTCCATGCACGCCTACGGCGTCGCGATCGACGTCAATCCGGTCCAGAACCCCTACATCGCGCTCGAGGCGGACGGCACGGCTCGAGTGCGACCGCGCCGGAGCGCACGCCACGCGGTGAACCGGCTGGAGACGCGGGTCGGGAAGGCGCCGCGGCCGGGGATGGTGGAGCCGGTGGTCCTCGAATTCGCCCGGCACGGCTTCTATCGCTGGGGCGGCGACTGGGACTACCCGATCGACTACCAGCATTTCGAGTTGGGGTCTCGTCCCTTCGTGGAGGCGCTGGTGGTCCTCGGACCGGCGCAGGCGCGGCGCGAGCTGGCGACCGTCGCGGCGCGCTTCGACGCCTGCATCGGCGAGGACGCGGAACCGCTCGGGAGCCGCCGCCAGCGCTGCGCGGGAGAGGCGATCGAGTGGATGGACGAACGTGCCGCCGCCCTGCCCCGCAGCCGGGAGCCGGGCGGCCCGGGCGCGCCGTAGGGCCCGCGCCGGACGCCCCCCTCGACCGAAGCGGCAGCGCGGGGCCGGAATCGTACTTGAACCGTCCTCATGCCCAGCTGACGGCATCTCAATCGGCGCTCTCGTGCGGCTGCTAGACTCGACGCCTTCCGCAGCTGCCCGGAATCCCCTCCCATGCCCGACCGCGAAGCCCGTCTGCGCGCCCTGCACGAGGCCCTGCGCGAGCGCATCCTGATCCTCGACGGCGCCACCGGCACCATGTACCAGCGCTACGGCCTCGGGGAAGCGGACTTCCGCGACACGCGCCTCGCGGACCGGGAGGGGGACCTCGCCGGCGACAACGAGCTTCTTTCCCTCACCCGCCCGGACGTGGTCCGCGAGGTCCACGACGCCTTCCTCGCCGCCGGCGCGGACATCATCGAGACCAACACCTTCGGGGCCACCCGCATCGCTCAGGCGGACTACGGCCTCGAGGACCTCGTGGTCGAGCTGAACCGGGAGTCCGCACGCATCGCCCGGGAAGCCGCCGACGCGTACGCCACGCCCGACCGGCCGCGCTGGGTCGCGGGGGCCCTCGGACCGACGAACCGGACCCTGAGCCTGTCGCCGGACGTGAACGATCCGGGCTTCCGGGCCGTCGACTTCGACACGCTGCGGGCCGCCTATCTCGAAGCGACGCTGGCGCTCATCGAGGGCGGCGTGGACCTGATCCTCATCGAGACCATCTTCGACACGCTGAACGCCAAGGCGGCGATCTTCGCCGTGGAGGACGCCTTCGCCGAGACCGGCGTGCGCCTGCCCCTGATGATCTCCGGAACCATCACCGACGCCTCGGGCCGCACGCTCTCCGGGCAGACGACCGAGGCCTTCTGGCACTCCGTGCGCCACGCGAAGCCCCTCTCCGTGGGCCTGAACTGCGCCCTCGGCGCCGAGGAACTGCGCCAGTACGTGGAGACGCTCTCGGACATCGCCGACGTGCACGTGAGCGCCTACCCGAACGCCGGCCTGCCGAACGAGTTCGGCGAATACGACCAGGGCCCGGCGGAGATGGCGGCGATCGTCGGCGAGTTCGCCGCGAGCGGCCTCGTGAACCTCGTGGGCGGCTGCTGCGGGACCACCCCCGAGCACATCCGCGCCATCGCCGAGCAGGTGGGCCAGTACCCGCCGCGGCCGATCCCCGAGCTGGCGCCCGCCTGCCGCCTCTCGGGCCTCGAACCCTTCACGATCGGCCCCGACTCCCTGTTCGTGAACGTCGGCGAACGCACGAACGTCACGGGCTCCCGGCGCTTCGCCCGCCTGATCCGCGACGGCGACTACGAGAGCGCCCTCGAGGTGGCCCGGCAGCAGGTCGAGAACGGCGCCCAGATCCTCGACGTGAACATGGACGAGGGCATGCTCGACTCGGAGGCGGCCATGGTCCGCTTCCTGAACCTCCTCGCCGCGGAACCCGAGATCGCCCGGGTGCCGCTCATGATCGACTCCTCGAAGTGGAGCGTCATCGAGGCGGGTCTGAAGTGCGTCCAGGGCAAGGCCGTCGTCAACTCGATCAGCCTCAAGGAGGGCGAGGAATCCTTCCTCGAGCAGGCCCGGCTGTGCCGCCGCTACGGCGCGGCCGTGGTGGTCATGGCCTTCGACGAGCAGGGCCAGGCGGACACGGCGGCGCGCAAGCGCGAGATCTGCGAGCGCTCCTACCGGCTCCTCGTGGAGCAGGCGGACTTCCCGCCCGAGGACGTCATCTTCGATCCGAACATCTTCGCCATCGCCACGGGCATCGAGGAGCACGATCACTACGCCGTGGACTTCATCGAGGCCTGCGCCTGGATCCGCGAGCACCTGCCCCACGCCCTCACCTCCGGTGGCGTCTCCAACGTCTCCTTCTCCTTCCGGGGCAACGAGCCGATCCGCGAGGCGCTCCACGCGGTCTTCCTCTACCACGCGATCCGCGCGGGCCTGCGCATGGGCATCGTCAACGCGGGGCAGCTCGCGATCTACGAGGAGATTCCCGCGGAGCTCAAGGAGCGCGTCGAGGACGTGGTCCTCGACCGGCGGTCGGACGCCACGGAACGGCTGCTGGAGATCGCCGACCGCTACGCGGGCCAGGGCGGGAAGAAGCGCGAGGAGGACCTGTCCTGGCGCGAGGCGCCCGTGGCCGAGCGCATCCGCCACGCCCTCGTGAAGGGCATCAACCAGTGGGTCGTGGAGGACACGGAAGAGGCGCGGCAGCAGTTCGACCATCCCCTCGAGGTCATCGAGGGGCCGCTCATGGACGGCATGAACGTCGTCGGCGACCTCTTCGGCGAGGGCAAGATGTTCCTGCCCCAGGTGGTCAAGAGCGCCCGCGTCATGAAGCAGGCCGTGGCACACCTGATCCCCTACATCGAGGCGGCCCAGCAGGGCGAGAAGGAGAGCAAGGGGAAGATCGTCCTCGCCACCGTGAAGGGCGACGTCCACGACATCGGCAAGAACATCGTCGGGGTCGTGCTCCAGTGCAACAACTTCGACGTGATCGACCTCGGCGTCATGGTCCCCGCGGCGAAGATCCTGGAAACCGCGAAGAAGGAAGGCGCGGACATCATCGGGCTGTCGGGGCTGATCACCCCCTCCCTGGACGAGATGGTCCACGTCGCCTCCGAGATGGAGCGCCTCGGCTTCGACGTGCCCCTGCTCATCGGCGGCGCCACCACCTCGAAGGCGCACACGGCGGTGAAGATCGAGCCCGCCTACAAGCGCGGCCCGACGGTCTACGTCACCGACGCCTCGCGGAGCGTCGGCGTCGCCTCGGCGCTGACGAGCCGGACCCGCCGCGACGAGTTCGTGGCCGAGCGGCGCGCCGAGTACGAGGAGGTGCGCAAGCGCCAGGCCGGCCGCCGGCCGAACCAGAAGTGGCATCCCTACGGCGAACTCGTGCGCCACGCCCCGGAGCTCGAGGCGGCGCCGGCGCCCGCTCCGCGGGAGCCGGGCATCCACGTGCTGGACGACTATCCCCTCGAACGGCTCGTGGAGTTCATCGACTGGACGCCCTTCTTCATGACCTGGGAGCTCGCCGGCAAGTATCCGGCGATCCTCGACGACGAGGTGGTGGGCGAGACCGCCCGCAGCCTCTTCGCCGACGCCCGGGAGATGCTCGACACGCTGATCCGCGAGCGCTGGACGCAGGCCCGGGCCGTGTTCGGCTTCTGGCCCGCGGCGCGCGTGGACCGGGACGACGTGGCGCTCTTCGGCGGCCCCGACGGCCGCCGGCGCATGGCGACGCTGCACTTCCTGCGGCAACAGACCGTGAAGCCCGACGGCAGCGCGAACCTGTGCCTGGCGGACTACGTGGCCGAGACGGCGGACGGCCCGGGGGACTGGGTCGGCGCCTTCGCCGTCACCACGGGCATCGGCGCGGAGGCGAAGCTCGCCGAGTTCGAGGCCGAGCACGACGACTACCGCTCGATCCTCTTCAAGGCGCTCATGGACCGGCTGGCGGAGGCCTTCGCCGAGCATCTGCACCAGGAGGTGCGGCGCCACTGGTGGGGCTACGACCCGGAGGAGGCGCTCGGCAACGAGGAGCTGATCAAGGAGCGCTACCGCGGGATCCGCCCGGCCCCCGGCTATCCCGCCTGCCCGGACCACACGGAGAAGGCGACGCTCTGGCGCCTGCTCGACGTGGAGGCCCGCATCGGCATGCGCCTGACCGAGAGCTACGCCATGGACCCGCCGGCCTCCGTGTCCGGCTGGTACTTCGCCCATCCGCAGGCGCGCTACTTCGGCGTCGGCAAGGTGCAGGCGGACCAGGTGGAGGCCTACGCGGCCCGCAAGGGCGAGCCGCTGGCGGAGGTCGAGCGCTGGCTCGCACCGAACCTGGCCTACGATCCGGCGGCGCGCAGTGACGACGCCGCCGGCGCCTGAGCGCGACCATGCGCCGCGGCCCCGGCAGGCACGGGAACCGCCGCCGCGGGTGGCCACCGGCAGCTTGCTTGGGGTCCCGGCG
>JAZBPF010000607.1:0-3909 GCA_036351515.1 Pseudomonadales bacterium
CGCACCACGTGCACCACTGGGCCGACGGCGGCGAGACGTCCCTCGACAACCTGGTCCTGCTCTGCCGCTACCACCATCGCCTCGTCCACGAGGCGGGCTTCCGGTGCGAGGCGACGGCCGAGGGCGACTTCCGGTTCCTCACCCCCTCCGGCTTCCCGCTGCCGGAGGCGTTTCCGCAGAAACCCGGCGCCTGGGAGGCCGTGACGCAGCTGAACGCCCACCGGGGCCTCGCGATCACGCCTCGGACCTGCGACGGAGGCTGGGACGGGGTGCCGGTGGACTACGGCGAGGCTGTGGCGCAGGTCTGGCGGGCGACGAAGGGGACGTGGGACGTGCCGGTTGCGGAGGTGCCGCTGGCGGAGGTGCCGATGCCGCCGCCGCGTTTCCGCGGAAACGTGGAGGCCTCTGCCCCGACGGATCCGGAGTCGAACCCGGATCCGGGAGACGAGGTGGACGACGGACTCTGGTGGCCGGTGGTGAACGGCCGGGTGCTGCGCTCCGGAGACTGCCCGGACCGGGGCTGAAGCCTGCTCTGGAGCTCGGGATCGACACCGCCTGCTGGCGACCCGAGGGCGCTTCGAGAGACCGAGGTGCATGGTTCCGGCCCGCGGGTGGCGGAGGGAGCGCACCCCTTCGGGGGCGGGCGGCTCCGTCCGGCTCCGTCCGGATCGGGAACGATCCATGCAGGGTCCATGTTCGTCGACTTGCTGCTCCTGCGAACGCTCTACCCCAGCCTCCAAGCCGGGGCTTGCCGAAAGAGCGGGAAACGTTCCTGTGCGTGGGCGGGGCAGGTCGTCGGCGAAGCCATGGGCTGCCACGGCTCGACGACGGGGTGCTTCGTTCCGGTGCATGGGGATCGGGAGCTCCCCACTTGCAGGCGTTCGCGGTGCGAGCCGGAGACCAGGAGCAGCGTGCGGCGCGCTCGGCCTCGGCCGCGATGTGATCAGGAGCCATCCCTTGAACGAGACCCATCTCTCCCGTCGCGCCTTCCTCGCGCGGGCGAACACGGCGGCACGGACCTCCCTCGTCGTCCTGTCGGTGCCCATGATCCTGAGCGCCAGCGCGCAGGCGCAGGCTGCGCGCGCGGCCGGCGCCGGATTCACCGCGCTCAGCGCGACGGAGGCCGCGGAGTTCGCCGCCGTCGCCGCCCGGATCCTCCCGACCGACGAGACGCCGGGCGCGACGGAGGCCGGGGCGGTCCACTTCATGGACGCGGTCCTCGGCACGAGCCACGGCGACCTGCTGCCGGCCCTGCGCGAAGGCCTCTTCGAGCTCCAGGCGCGCGCGGCGGAGACCTACGGCAGCGCGAGCTTCGCGGCGCTCACGGAACCGCAGCAGGATCGTCTGCTCACCGAGATCGAGGAGAGCGCCTTCTTCGCGACGCTGCGCTTCCTCACGGTGGCGGGGACCTTCAGCCTGCCCGCCTACGGCGGCAACCGGGACGGGATCGGCTGGAAGCTGATCGGCTTCGACCACCGGCACGTGTGGACGTCGCCCTACGGCTTCTACGACGCGGACTACGCAGCGAAGGGGGCATGAGCATGGCCTGGGCGTCCTATCCCACGCGGGAGGAAGTGGACTTCGTGGTCATCGGATCCGGTGCAGCCGGCGGAATCATGGCCAAGGAACTCTCGAGCGCGGGGTTCTCGGTGGTCGTGCTCGAACAGGGGCCCCATCTGCAGGCGGCGGACTTCACGCACGACGAATGGGACCACGACGTGAACGAGCGCCTCGTCTGGGGGCGACGCAAGGGTCATCCCCAGACCTTCCGGCGCCACGAGCACGAGCAGGCCCGCCTCGTCACCGGGCGAGGCCTCGGCTACGCGCACAACGTCGGCGGCAGCAGCCTGCACTTCTCCGGCAATCTCTGGCGGCTGCGGCCCATCGACTTCGTCGAGGCGAGCGTGCGCGGCCCGATCTCGGGCACCAACTTCGCGGACTGGCCGATCACCTACGAGGAGCTCGAGCCCTACTACACGAAGGTGGACTGGGAGATCGGCCTGTCGGGCCTGGCGGGCCCCTGGGATCCGCCCCGGTCGCGCGACTACCCGTGTCCGCCCATGCCGGTGAAGGCGTCCGGCGTGCTCCTCGAGCGCGCCGCGAAGAAACTCGGGCTCACTGCGTACCCGGAACCGCACGCGATCCTTTCACAGCCGCACAACGGGCGACCGGGCTGCATCCACTGCGGTTTCTGCAACGGGTACGGCTGCGAAGTGAACGCCAAGTCCTCCACGGCGGTCACGATGATTCCACTCGCACAGGCGACGGGCCGCTGCGAGCTGCGCACCGAGTGCACCGTCTTCCGGATCGAGACCGACGACACGGGTCGCGCCCGGGAGGTCGTCTACTGGGAGGCGGACGGGACCGTGCAGGCGCAGCGGGCACGGGCGGTCGTGCTCAGTGCCAACGGCGCGGAGTCCGCACGTCTGCTGCTGCTCTCCGAGTCGGCGCGCCATCCGGACGGACTCTCGAACGGCAGCGGCATGGTCGGGAAGAACCTCATGTTCAACGGCAGTTCCCGGGTCGCGGGGCTGTTTCCCGAGCCGGTCAATGCGCACAAGAGCGTGGCCACGACGCGCGTGATCCACGACTTCTACACCATCGATCCCAAGCACGGCTTCTACGGTGGGGGCGGCATCGACGAGCGGTCGCTCTCGCGCGGGCTCCCCATGCAGGCCGCGCTGGGCGGCACGGTGTTCCAGGGCGCGACCTGGGGGCGGGAGTACAAGCACGCGCTCGCGCGCGAGTTCACGCACACCTGCTCCTTCAACGGTCACACTACGTCCCTGCCGCTGTCCTCGAACAACGTCACCCTCGACCCGGACGTGAAGGATCGATGGGGCCGACCGGCCCTCCGGACGACCTTCATGAACCATCCGGACGATCTCGCGACCATGAAGTTCTTCTTCGACCGCTCCTGGGAGCTCATGGAAGCGGCGGGCGCGATCCAGATCGAGGGCTCGCCCCCCACGGAGGGACAGACCGGCGGCGTCCATCTGCTCGGGACATGCCGCATGGGCAACGACCCCGAGACCTCGGTGGTCGATCGCTACCACCGCTCCCACGAGGTGCCGAACCTCTACATGGTGGACGGGGGAAGCCTCGTCACGTCGGGAAGGGGCCAACCCACCATGACGATCATGGCGCTCGCCTTCCGTGCGGCGGACCACATCATCCAGGCCTCCGGGCGCGGCGAACTCGGACGCAGCGCGAGCGCCGGATCGTCCTGATCCGGCGGTGGCGCTGCGGCACCGCTCAGGCGTGGATGCGCACCTGCATCTCGCCGTAGCCGTTCACGAAGTTCGAGTACACGCGCCGCGGTCGCTCGACGATCTCGATCCGGGACCAGCGCTTCAGGATCTCCTCCCACAGGATCTTCAGCTGCAGCTCCGCCAGGCGCATGCCGAGGCAGCGGTGGATCCCGTAGCCGAAGGCGAGGTGGTTCCGGGCGTTCCCCCGCCGGATGTCCACGCGATCGGGATCCTCGAACACGTCGGGCTGGTGATTGCCGGAGTAGTACCACATGACGACCTTGTCGCCGGCGTGGATCGTCTCTCCGCCGACCTCGACGTCGCGGGTGGCCGTGCGCCGCATGTGGGAGAGCGGGGTCTGCCAGCGGATGATCTCCGCGACGGCGTTGCCGAGGAGCTCGGGCTGGGTCTTCAGCAGCTCCAGCTGGTCCGGGAACTGGTGGAAGGCGTTGACGCTCGCGCTCATGGTGTTCCGCGTGGTGTCGTTCCCGCCGACGATGAGCAGCATGAGGTTGCCGAGGAACTCGCGGTCGGGCTGATCCTTCGTCGCCGCGTCGTTCGCGAGCATGGTGACGAGGTCGAGGTCGTTGCCGCCCACGCGCTGTGCCTTGAGCTCCTTGAACCAGGCGAGGCACTCCATGAGCTCGGCGATGCGGGC
>JAZBPF010000608.1:0-5498 GCA_036351515.1 Pseudomonadales bacterium
CGTGAATCGGTGCGCGATGGGGGCGCGAGCGTCAGCGCTCCGGCGCCTCCACCTCCGTGGCGTCGAGGAGCCAGGCGAGATAGCCCCGGGACACGGCGTCCGCGTCCAGGGCCACGAGCTGCGGCTCGTCGTAGGGATGGTGCTCGCGCACGAAGGCGAGCACGCGGTCGCGGAGCGTGCGGCGGGTCTTGATCATCACCCGGATCTCCGGCCCTTCCTCGATCTCGCCCTGCCAGCGGTAGAGGCTGTCGATGCGCGAGAGCTGCACGCAGGCCGCGAGACCGGCCTCGAGCAGGGCCCGGGCGAGGGCCCGGGCCTGACCATCGGACTCCGTGGTGGTGAGGACGATGGTGAGGTCCGGTGCGCGGGCACCGCTGACGTCTGGATCCTGCATGCCGGCCGGTCTCCCTCCGTGCGGCACCGGCGCGGAGGCGCCGGCTCGATCGGAAACCCGTTCATGAAATGCCGTCCCGACTGTGGCGCATGCTGCATCGCGCCGTCCATCGCCTCCCCGATCCCGGGCATGCCCGACGGCAAGCCGGCCGGGGTGCGCTGCCTGCACCTGCGGGAGGACCTGCGCTGCGGTCTCTGGGGACGGCCGGAGCGGCCGGCCGTGTGCGCGAGCTTCTCGCCGGACCCCGCCGTCTGCGGGCGGGACCGGGGCGAGGCGCTGCGTCTGCTCGGCGAGCTCGAGGCGGCGACGCGGCCGGATCAGTAGGCGCCCGGCTGCGGGGTGAAGCGGGACCGGTGGTCCTCCACCTTCGCCAGATAGCGGTCGCTGGCCCGCTCGAAGTGCGGCTTGCGGAGGTTCGAGGGGCCGACGTTGTAGAGGCGCAGGGCGCAGTCGAAGTCGCCGCAGCGGTCCATGTAGTGCGCGAGGATCTGGGCCCCGCAGTAGACGTTGTGCTCGGGATCCGCGAGGTCCGCGCCGCCGCAGAAGTCCCGCCAGAGCTGCGGCTTGACCTGCGCGGGGCCGACGGCGCCCGCCCAGGAGCGCACCCGGGTGCGGAAGGAACTCTCCGTGGCGATCAGGCTGGCGACGAGCTCCGGCGGCAGACGCTGGCGGTCGCTCGCCTCGAGGATCCAGGCGGAGAACGCCTCGGCCCGGGCGCCGCGCACGCCGAAGGCGTCCTCCAGCCGCGCGGCGAAGCCGCTCACCTCCTCCTCCCAGCTCGCCCGCGGCGGGCGCTCCGGCAGCTCGACGTACCGCGCCACCGGCCCCGCCGTCGCTGCGAGGGACGCCACCACCACGGCGGCCGCCGCGGCCACGGGCACCCCCGCGAGGGGCAGCACCGCCACCGCCGGAAGGCGCGACGCGAGGGACCTGAGCCGCTGGAGAGGGGTCATCGGGTAGCACACTCCCGAGAAGTTGCCGCGATTTTACTCGCCCTTTACCTGCAGTCCATTTTCCATCCATTTTTTGAACGGCGACTGAACGGCGACGGGCGGGGTGGACAAGCGCTTCACGACGCGGGCCACGGTCCGGCGATTCGTGAACCCCGTCGCGAAACCCGTCCCAGGCGGCTGTCCCGGAAAGGATTCGCGTCCGGACCGGCGCGGGCCCCGGGGGGCGCGGGAAGGATGCGCCAGGCGGATGCAGCGGTTCCGGGAAGTTCCCGGAGCGGGGGACGAACGGACGAACGGTCACGCTCCGGGACGAACGGAGGGCCTCAGGCGGCCGCGAGGCCGGCCACGCCGCCGACCTTGCACCACAGGCGCGACGCCTCCTCCGCCTCCAGCAGGACGCCGGGGTCGCCGGGAGGCAGCCGCAGCCAGCCGTGCCGCGGGAGGCGCTCGCCGTCCACGCGCACCGCGCCCTGCACCACGAACAACTCCAGCCCGCCCGGATCGGAGCGGGCGGCGCGCTGCCCGGCGGTCCAGGCCTCGAGGTGGATGCGCTCGGGAAAGGCCGGGTCGTCCAGCAGCGCGAGCCGGCGGAACCCGTCGGGCCCGGCGGGCCAGCTCGCCTCCGGCTCCGCCACGAAGGCGCGGCGCGGGCGGGCGCCCGGGTACTGACGCAGCTTCACGAACAGCAGACACCCCGGCGCGCTCGCCGGCGCGTGCTCGAAGCCCTCGGGGCTCGCGAGCCAGCTGCCGGCCGGCCAGTCGCCCCGGTGGTCCGAGAACACGCCCTCGAGGACCAAGATCTCCTCCCCGTCGGGATGGGGATGGGAGGGGAAGCGCGAGCCCGGCGCGTAGCGCACGAGGCTCGTCACCTGCCCCGCCTCCGCCGGCCCCACCCGGTGGAAGCGCTTGCGCGCCACGCCACCGGAGGGAGACGCCTGCCACTCGAGCGTCGCCGGGTCCACCCGGACCCGGACCGAGAGGTCCCCGTGCAGCGGCGCGTCGTCCGTCACGGGGGCGTGCTCAGCCGGCCCGCAGGGCCTCGACGATGCGCTTCTGCTCCTCCCGCGGAATGGTCCCGTAGGCGGCGGAAGTGCGGTCGATGAGGTCGCCGTAGCGGGCGAGCATCTGCGGCGCCACGTCCTTCGGCTCACCGACCACGGCGAACTTCCGGAGGATGTCGTCGGTGACGAGCTCGCCCATCTCCACCCACTTGCCCTCCTTGGACATGGTGTTGAGCACACCCTGGAGCTCGCCGGCGCCGATGGAGTCGAGCACGCCCTTGTAGGCGGGGGTGGAACCGTAGAAGGCGATCTGCCGCGTCACGGTCTGCCGGGCCTGCGCGAAGCTCGCCTCGTCCGTGCCCGTGACCACGAAGCACGGATAGGTGATCTGGAAGTCGGCGCGGGTGCGGCCCGACTTCGCGAGCCCCTTCTCGATCGCCGGCATGGTCACCGTGCGCAGGTATTCCTCGGTGGTGAAGGCGTGGACGATCATGCCGTCGGCCACCTCGCCGGCGACCTCGGTCATCATCGGCCCCACGGCCGCCAGGAACACCTTCGGCGCCCCGTACTCGACGTTCGTGGGCGTGAACATGGGCGTCATGAGCGTGTGCGTGTAGTACTCGCCCCGGAAGTCGAGCTTCTTCCCCTCGTGCCAGCAGGCCCAGATCGCGCGCATGGCGGAGATGAACTCGCGCATCTGCTTCGCCGGCGCGTGCCAGGGCATGGAGAAGCGCTTGGTGATGTGCGGCTTGATCTGCGAGCCGAGGCCGAGGATGAAGCGCCCCTTCGAGTAGGCGTTCAGGTCGTGGCCGATGTTCGCGAGCGTCATGGGGCTGCGCGAGAAGGCCACGGCGATGGAGGTCATGAGCTCGATGCGCTCGCTCTCGCGGGCGGCGAGGAGGAGCGGGAAGAACGGGTCGTGCGCCGTCTCCGCCGTCAGCGCCCCGTCGAAGCCGAGCTCCTCGAGCTGCCGGATGTTCTCGCCGACCTTCTCGAGGTCCGTCGTCAGTCCACCGTCCACGCGCATGGTCCGCCTCTCCCGTCTGCTGTTGCGCCCGCCTTTTCCGGAGCGAGATTCTACCGCCGGCGCGGACCGCTCACACCCGCTTCTCCGGCAGGTACAGGACCCCTTCGCGCTCCTCGCGCCCGCGGTGCCGGCGCACCTCCGGCGCCTCCCCGGCCCGGGACGGCAGGCGGATCCGGTAGCCGAGCTCGTTGGGGATCGCCAGGCGCAGGATCGCCGGCCGCTCGAGGCCGAGGAGCGATCCGAGCAGCACGCGACCGAGGGTGCCGTGGGCCACGAGCAGCACGCGCCCTTCGGCCTCCGCCCCGAGCCGGTCGAGGAGGGGCGTCACGCGGGCCAGGAGATCCGGGTAGTTCTCGCCACCGGGCGGTCGGTAGTGCCAGGGATCGGCCAGGCGGGACGCGTGTTCCGCCGGCTCCGCCGCGGCGATCTCCTCCAGCGTGAGCCCTTCGAGGCGCCCCATGGAGCGTTCCTTCAGGGCGGGCTCCCACTCCGGCTCCGGGGCCGGACGGCCCGCCTCGGCCAGCGCCTCGCACAGGAGGGCCGTCGTCTCCCGGGTGCGTCCGAGGGGGCTCGCGAGGATCCGGTCCGGGCGATGCGCCGCCAGCCAGTGGGCGTGGGCCCGGGCCTGGGCCCGGCCACGGACCGTGAGCGGGGAGTCCCCGTGGCCCTGGAGGCGCCGGGCGACGTTCCACTCCGTCTCCCCGTGGCGCAGGAGGATCAGTTCCCGCACGCTCTCCCCCGCTCCGTCGTCGCCTTGAAACGACCCCCGGGCAGCCTCATTTCCGATCCGCGGCGTGGGCCGCACCACGGAGAGTCCGATCCATGCGCATCTTCCTGTTCATCGCCACCAACATCGCGGTGATCGCCCTGGCCAGCGTCACGCTGAGCCTCCTGGGCGTGGAGGGGTTCCTCGCCGCCAACGGCGTCGATCTGAACCTCGGCGCCCTGCTCGCCTTCTGCGCCGTCTTCGGCGTCGCCGGCTCCCTCGTCTCCCTGTTCCTGTCGAAGACCATGGCGAAGATGAGCACCGGCACGCAGCTCATCGACCAGCCGCGGGACGGGACCGAGCGCTGGCTCGTGGACACGGTCCGCGAGCTCGCGGAGGCCGAGGGCATCGGCATGCCCGAGGTCGGCGTCTTCGACGCCGCCCAGCCGAACGCCTTCGCCACGGGCTGGAACAGGAACGACTCGCTCGTGGCCGTGAGCACGGGGCTGCTGCGGCACATGCGACCGGAAGAGGTGCGGGCGGTGCTCGCGCACGAGATCGGTCACGTGGCGAACGGGGACATGGTGACCCTGGCGCTGGTCCAGGGCGTCGTGAACACCTTCGTGATGTTCATCGCCCGCCTGGTGGGCTTCTTCGTGGACCGGGTGGTGCTGAAGAACGAGCGGGGCCTCGGGATCGGCTTCTTCGTCACCACCCTCGTCATGGAGGTGCTCCTCGGCATCCTCGCCATGATGGTGGTGATGTGGTTCTCCCGCTACCGGGAGTTCCGGGCCGACGCCGCCGGGGCCCGCCTCGCCGGGCGGGGCGCCATGATCTCCGCCCTCGAGCGCCTGAAGGCGGGCTCGGAGATGCCCGACGCCATGCCGGCGACCATGCAGGCCTTCGGCATCAACCAGGGTCTGCGTTCCGGCATGCAGGCGCTCTTCGCCTCGCACCCGCCGCTCGACGCACGCATCGCCGCCCTGCGCGAGGCGGGCTGACGACCCTCCCGGCCGCCCCGCCTCACCGCGAGAGCGTGTGGGGCGGGGTCTCCTCCAGGCTCGCCCGGCGCAGCGACTCGTCGATGCGCCAGAGGGACTCGGCCAGCCGCGCGTGCCAGTCCTCGCGGAGCGCGAGACCGTGCGCCTCGAGGATGCCCTCGACTTCCTCGATGCGGTCGACCCCGGGGTCGTAGACGAGATTCAGGACCCGCTCCCGGGGATGCCAGGTGACCTCCTGCACGCCCGCCAGGGCCTCCAGCGCTTCCATGGCCGCGCCGAGGGCGTCCGCCGGCGGCGGGTCGAGGCGCAGGTGACGGGTGACGAGGTGGTCGGGGTTCACGTCGTGCTTGTAGCGCTTCACGGCGGCCTCCTCCTGCCCGGATGGGGCCCCATGGTGGACCGCACGGCAGGCCGCC
>JAZBPF010000609.1:0-3014 GCA_036351515.1 Pseudomonadales bacterium
CACGGCGGCGAAGTTCTCCCGGCGCCGGCGCTGCCAGCCGGACTCCAGGGAGGCGTACCACTCCGGGTCCGTCGGCGCGTTGCCGCGCAGGTCCACGGAGGAGGGCGTGCGCTGGAAGACGTAGAGCTTCTCGGCGTACTGGCCGAGGAAGGGCACGCACTGGATCGCCGTGGCGCCGGTGCCGATCACCGCCACGCGCTTGTCGCCGAGCTTCGTGAGCCCGCCGGTGTGGTCCCCGCCCGTGTAGTCGTAGTCCCAGCGCGAGGTGTGGAAGCTGTGGCCCTCGAAGGAATCGATGCCGGGGATCGCCGGCAGCTTCGGGCGGTTCGCCGGCCCCGTGGCCTGGATCAGGAAGCGCGCGCGCAGGTCGTCGCCCCGGTTCGTGGTCACGCGCCAGCGCTGCTCGTCCTCGAGCCAGCGGGCCTCGCGCACGCGGGTCTGGAACAGGGCGTCGTCGTAGAGCCCGAAGTACTCCCCGACGCGCCGGGTGTGCTCGAAGATCTCCGGCGCGAAGGAGTACTTCTCCTTCGGCATGTAGCCGGTCTCCTCGAGAAGCGGCAGGTAGCAGTAGGACTCGATGTCGCACTGGGCCCCGGGATAGCGGTTCCAGTACCAGGTGCCGCCGAAGTCGGCGCCGGCCTCCACGAGGCGCAGGTCCGTGATGCCCCGCTCCTTCAGGCGGGCCGCGGCCATGAGGCCGCTGAAGCCGCCGCCGATCACGAGCACGTCGAGGCGCAGCGAGAGCGGTTCGCGCTCGATCGGCGTCTCGACGTAGGGGTCCTCGTCCGCGTAGCGGGCGAAGGCCTCGGCGGCCTCCAGGTACTGCGCCTCGCCCTCCGGGCGGATGCGCTTGTCGCGCTCGGCCCGGTACTTCGCCCGCAGCGCCTGCGGGTCGAAGTCCAGCTCCGGAAACAGGTTGTGCAGCCGTTCGCGTTCACTCGCCATCGACGTTCCTCTCCCTTCGGTCGATGGCCGAATGATGCCTCAGCTCCGCCGGCGAAGCCGCACCGTCGCCTCGTTCACGGGTCCCCCGCAGTAGAGGTCGTGGTCGATCGCCGCGGCCACCGCCGCCCGGGCGAGGGCGAGGGCGTCGGTCTCCCGCTCCCAGAGTGCGTGCACGGCGCCCATGGCGAGGGAGGCGCCGGAGCCGATGGCGAAGTACTGCTGGAAGCGCGTCACCGAGAGGTCCGAGGCCACGTGGAAGAGGCCGCCCGGGGAGATCACGAGGAAGGTCGAGTCGAGGTCGCCGAAGGGCGAGTCGTGGTCCTCCGGCTGATCACGCACGAAGGAGTAGCGCTCGTGCAGGTCGCGCCAGAAGCCGTTGAAGAAGCGGAAGATGGCCGTCTCGTCGGCGAGCGACGGCATGCGCTTCCGGCCGCCGAGCCAGTCCTCGAGGATGTTCGAGTACAGGGTCCAGCCGGTGGAGGCGACCCAGGCCGCGCCGATGCGGCGCATCTTCGGGTCGGCGAGGTTCGCGGCGGGGACCTTCTCGCCGCCGAAGTGGATCATGGAGTCGGTGGCGAGGGCGAGCTGGCCGTCTCGGAGCACGGCGGCGGCGATGGACATCGATCGGGTTCCTGCGGGATCGGGGGCGGCGATTCTACGCCCCCGGGACCCCGTGCGCTCAGGCCCCCGGCGGCAGGACCGGCCGGAACACGGGGAAATCCGTGCGGGCCACGGCCCAGGCGTGCAGCTCCGCCACGGAGCCGAAGTCGGCGAGGGCCTCGAGCTGCCGTTCCGTGACCGCCATGAGCCCGAAGTCCCCGGCCCGGTGGCGCTCGAGGGCCACGCGCGGGCGGATCCAGAGGCTGTCGTCGGTCTCCTTCTCGTCGTGGATCCCGGTCTGGCCCGGCGGTGCCTCGGCGATGAAGAAACGGGTGTCGAAGCGCCGGGGCCGGCCCACGGGGGTGACCCAGCGGTTGTAGAAGTGCAGATGGTCGCAGGCGAGCTTCAGCCGCTCCCGGGCGCAGAGCTCCAGCAGGTCGAGGCGCCCCTCGTGCACGTCGTGGCGGAGCGCCTCGAAGCGGGCCTCGTGCGCGTCGTCCTCCCAGGCGAGGAGCTCACCGCGCTCGTCGTAGGCGAGCAGGAGTCCCGACTCCTCGAAGGTCTCGCGGATCGCGGCGATCCAGAAGCCCCGCCATTCGTTGCCGACGGCGCGTAGCTGGGCCGCCTGGGCCTCGCTCGGCCCCGTGCGCCAGGGGTCCCAGGCGTGGAGATGGTCGTCGCTCTCGACCCGGCCGCCCGGGAACACGTACATGCCGCCGGCGAAGGCGGCCTGGTTCGTGCGCCGGAGCATGAAGATCTCGAGCTCGACGCGGCCGTCGTGATCGGCGTCGCCGTCCCGGGCGATGATCACGGTGGCGGCGGGACGGATGGGCTGGACGGGGGTGGCGGTCATGGCGGCTCCGGATCGGCAGCGCGCCATGATACCCGCCTCCGGCGGACCGGATCAGTTCGGGTCGTCGGTCATCTCGTCCGCGGCGTCCTCCATCGCGTCCCCGGCCTCCTCGGCCTTGCGACGCGCGGCTTCGCCCATCTCCTCGGCCCGGTCGGCGGCCTCCTCCATGGTGCGGGACGCGGCCTCGTTCATCTCCTCGGCAGCCTCACCGGCTTCCTCCATGGCGTCGTCGGCGGCCTGCTCCGGTCCGGACCCGGATTGTCCGCAGGCGGTGAGCGAAGCCAGGACGAGGAATGCGACCAGGGTTCGCGCGGTGAGGTACGGAAGCTCTCGCAGCAGGTGCATGCGATCGCCCTCCCTTCATCGATGACAGGAGCGGACACCGTAGCAACCGCGCCGCCGGCTCCGCAAAGGCGCGCGCCGTCGCCGGAGGGTTCCGGCGGCTCCGGCCTGGTGTAGGCTCCGGGCGTCACGGCATGCGGGAGGGGAAGACGATGAACATGCAGGCCCGGGACGCGGGACTCGACGCGCGCCAGCTCGCGCGCATCACGACGCACCTCACGGAGCGCTACCTGGAGTCCGGCAAGATCGCCGGCTTCCTGCCGCTCGTGTACCG
>JAZBPF010000610.1:0-16619 GCA_036351515.1 Pseudomonadales bacterium
CCTCCGTGTAATGCGCCCCGGTTCCACGCGCGTGGAGGAGCGGATGAGCGGCAACACGATCCTGGTGGTCGAGGACGAGTCGGACATCCGCGAGATGCTCTCCTTCTCCCTCGAGCGGGCCGGCTACTCCGTGCTGGAGGCCGCCAGCGCCGAGGAAGGGCTGCGGCGCCTCGAAGGCCCCCTCCCCGACCTCGTGATCATCGACTGGATGCTCCCGGGCATGTCCGGCCTCGACCTCGCCCGCCGTCTGCGCCGCGACGACCTCACCGCCGAACTCCCCCTCATCATGCTCACGGCCAAGAGCGAGGAGCCCGACAAGCTCCGCAGCTACGACGTCGGCATCGACGACTACGTCACCAAGCCCTTCTCGCCGCGCGAGCTGGTCGCCCGCATCAAGGCCGTGCTGCGGCGCGTGGGCGCTCCCGAGGGGGGCCAGCTCGCCTTCGGCAAGCTCGTGCTCGACACCCAGGGCCACCGCCTGACCATCGACGGCGAGCACGTGCACATCGGGCCCACGGAGTTCCGCCTCCTCGAATTCCTCATGCGTCATCCGGAACGCGCCTTCGACCGCGAGCAGCTCCTCGACCGCGTCTGGGGCCGCTCCGTG
Organism: Pseudomonadales bacterium; assembly: GCA_036351515.1. Classification (GTDB taxonomy): domain Bacteria; phylum Pseudomonadota; class Gammaproteobacteria; order Pseudomonadales; family Azotimanducaceae; genus JAZBPF01. The sequence goes on from JAZBPF010000610.1 coordinate 608, forward strand.
TACGTCGAGGAACGCACCGTGGACGTCCACATCCTGCGCCTGCGCAAGGTGCTCGCCCCCCACGATCTCGCCAGCTGGGTGCAGACGGTCCGCGGGGTCGGCTACCGCTTCTCTCCGAAACCGGAGGAGGCGACCGCGGACGCCGGATGAGAGCCTGGGCCGCCGAGGCGCTCACCGCAGGCGGCCTCACGGCGGCCGGCGCCCTCGCGGGCGGGCTCGCCGGCGTGCCCTCGACCGGCGCCCTCGCGGGCCTCGCGCTCTACACGGTGCTGCGCCTGCGCGCCCTCGCCGCCTTCGAGCGCTGGCTCGAGCATTCCCTCGGACGCCCGCCGCCCCTGGCCGGCGCCTTCTCCCTCCTCGCCCACCGGATCTGGCGTCGGCGCCGCAGCGCCCGGGAGCGGACCCGCCGGCTCGCCCGGCTCCTGCGTCAGCTCCAGGCCGCCACGAACGCCCTCCCGGACGCCGCCGTGCTCCTCGACGGCCAGGACCAGATCGTCTGGTTCAACGAGGCCGGCGCCACGCTCCTCGGCCTCCAGCCCCGGGACACGGGACGCAGCCTCACGAGCCTCCTGCGCGCACCGGAGCTCCTCGCCCTCCTGAACGACCCGGACCACGAGGGCACCGAGGAGATGCTCGCCCCGGGCAACGAACGCGTGACCCTCGACGTGCGCCTGATCCCCTACACGGAGGACCGGCGCCTGCTCCTCGCGCGGGACGTGAGCCAGATCGTGCGCCTGCGCACCATGCGGCAGGACTTCATCGCCAACGTCTCCCACGAGCTGCGCACGCCGCTCACGGTGGTGCTCGGCTACCTCGAGTCCCTCGCCGGCGAGGACGATGCCGCGGTGCTCCAGGCGACGCTGGAACGCCTGCGGCGCCCGGCGGCCCGCATGAAGTCCCTGGTGGAGGATCTGCTCCTGCTCTCGCGCCTCGACACGGGCGCGCCGCCGGAGCCCGAGAGCGTCCAGCCCGTGGACGTCGCGGGCATGCTCCGGCGCATGTGCGCCGACGCCTCGGCGATCGGGGACGAGCGCCACCGCTTCGAGCTCGAGCTCGACGACGGGTTGCTGCTCCTCGGCGTCGAGCGGGAGCTCCACAGCGCCTTCGGCAACCTGATCGTCAACGCCGTCCGCTACAGTCCCGACGGCGGGACCATCCACGTCCGCTGGCGGGCGGAGGCCGGCGGTGCGCGCTACGCGGTGCAGGACGAGGGCATCGGCATCGCCGAGGAGCACATCCCGCGGCTGACGGAGCGCTTCTACCGCGTCGACGTGGGTCGCTCCCGCGAGGCGGGCGGGACGGGGCTCGGCCTCGCCATCGTCAAGCACGTGCTGCGGCGCCACGAGAGCGAGCTCGAGGTCAGCTCGACGCTCGGCCGGGGCAGCACCTTCTCCTGCCGCTTCCCGGCCTCGCGGCTCGTGCCCGCGAGCGAGGCCCATCGACACGAGAACGTCACGGTTTCGTGACAGACTGCCGCGCCCGCTCCGGCCAGGCCCTCATGCGCCCGATCCCCTCCCCTCCGCTGCGCGCCGCGATCGTCCGGTGCCTCCTCGTCGGTGCGGCGCTCCTCGGCGCCGCCCCCGCGGGCGCCGCGCCCGGAGGGACGGCCGCGGCGCCCATGCTCGATCCGGCGCTGCCCGCCTACGCGCCCCGCGAGGACGTGGCCGGGACGCTCACGAGCGCGGGCTCGGACACCATGAACAGTCTCATGGCGCTCTGGGCGGACGCCTTCCAGCGCCTGCACCCGGGGGTGAACGTCGAGATCCAGGGCGCCGGCTCCTCCACGGCACCGCCGGCCCTGGTGGAGGGCACGGCCACGCTCGGGCCCATGAGTCGGCCCATGAAGGCCGGCGAACTCGAGGCCTTCGAGAGCCGCCACGGCTACCGGCCCACGGGCCTGCGCGTGGCCGTCGACGCGCTCGCCGTGTTCGTGAACCAGGACAACCCCGTCGCCGGCCTCACGATCCCGGAGGTGGACGCGATCTTCTCCGTCACGCGCCGCTGCGGCCACGTGGAGGACGTGCGTCGCTGGGGACAGCTCGGCCTCGCGGGCGAGTGGACCGATCGTCCGCTCCAGCTCTTCGGACGGAACTCGGTCTCGGGCACCTACGGCTACTTCAAGCAGACGGCCCTGTGCAGCGGGGACTTCCGGGCCTCCGTGAACGAGCAGCCGGGCTCCGCGTCCGTGGTGCAGGCGGTGGGCGCCTCCCTCGGGGGCGTCGGCTACTCGGGCCTGGGCTTCCGCACCTCCGGGATCCGCGCCGTGCCCCTCGCGCGCCGGGCCGGCGCCCCCTACGTGGCCCCGCGCGCGGAACATGCCGTGGACGGCTCCTATCCGCTCTCGCGCTACCTCTACGTCTACGTGAACCACCGCCCGGACACGCCCCTGCCGGCGCTGCAGCGCGAGTTCCTGCGCCTGGTGCTGTCCGCCACGGGCCAGCAGCTCGTGCTCCGGGACGGCTACGTGCCGCTGCCCGCGGCCGTGGCGGCCGAGGAGCTGCGCGCCGTCGGGGTGGAGCCGTGAGGCGCCGCCGCGCAGTCCTGCGCCGGAGCCGGAAGCCGTGACCGCCGAACGGGACCCGGCCGCCCGCCGCGACCGGCGCCGGGCGCTGCTCGACCGCGCGGCCACGCGACTGGTCGGCGTCAGCGGCCTCGGCGTGATCGCCGCCGTGGGCGGGATCCTGCTGTTCCTGCTCTGGGTCGTGACCCCCCTGTTCGCGTCCGCGCGCATCGAGACGGTCGCGTCCTTCCCGGTGCCGGCGCCCGAGGCGGGGCCCACGCTTCGGCTCTCCGTGGAGGACTCGAACGAGATCGCCTGGCGCGTGACCGGCGACGGGCACATCGCCTTCTTCGATCCGCGCGACGGGACGCTCCTCGCCCTCGAGGACCTGCCCGGCGACGGCGCGCCCGCTCGGGTGCACCGGCCGGATCCGCAGCACGCCCTGCTTGCCCTCGAGGACGACGCCGGGGCGCTGCGCTTCCTGGAGCTCGCGTTCCCCGTCTCCTTCGCCGGGGGCGAACGCACGCGCGGGATCCGTCCGGGCCGGCCCTTCGGCGGCGAGCCCTTCGAGGCCGGCACGGGGCCGGGGCTCCTGGAGACCGCCGTCCACTACGAGGCGCCGGCCCTCACGGTGGTCCGCCGCTACGCCGACGGAACCCTGCGCTTCCTCTCGCTGCCCGACGCGGAGCGCGGTGCTTCTCTCTCCGCGCCGACGGTCGCCGAGCGCCGGAGCACCCTCGAGGCCGACCGCATGATCCTCGCCGGCCCGCAATGGCTGTTCCTGCTCGCCGCGGACGGACGGGTGGAGGCCTGGAACGTGCAGTTCCCGGACGCCCCCTTCCTCGGCGCCCGCGGCCGGCTCACGGACGACGGAACGCCCCCGCGCGCCGTCGAGCCCCTCCCCGGCGGCCGGTCCCTGCTCGTGGCCGACGGGACGGGCCGCGTCGTCCAGTGGTTCCTGCAGCGCGAGGGCGCCGCCTGGCGCTTCGCGTCCCCGCGCCGCTTCGACGCGCCGGGCGCGGCACCGGCGATCACGGACCTGCTTCCGGAGACGCGGCGCCGGGGCTTCCTGCTGCGCACGGCGGACGGGACCCTGGCTCTCTACCACTCCACCGCGGACCGACTCCTCGCGCGCCTGGACGCGGGCCTGCAGGGCCCGGCGACGCTCGGCCTGTCGCCCCGCGCGGACCTGCTCCTCGCCGACGACGGCGCCGGGCGGGTGCACAGCTTCGCCGTCGAGAACCGCCATCCGGAGGTGTCCTTCGCCGCCCTCTGGCGCGAGGTCTGGTACGAGGACTACCCGGAGGCGGACCACGTCTGGCAGAGCTCGGCGAGCTCCACGGACTTCGAGCCCAAGTTCGGGCTCACGCCGCTCGCCTTCGGCACGCTCAAGGCCGCCGCCTACGCCCTGCTCTTCGCCGTGCCGCTCGCGATCCTCGGCGCGATCTACACGGCCTTCTTCATGGCGCCCGGCATGCGCGCCTGGGTGAAGCCGGGCATCGAGATCATGGCGGCCCTGCCCACGGTGGTGCTCGGCTTCCTCGGGGGACTCTGGCTCGCGCCCCTCGTCGAGGCGCGGCTCCTCACGGTGCTCGCGCTCCTGGTGCTGCTGCCCCTCGGCGTGCTCGCCCTCTCGGCGCTCTGGTTCCGTGCGCCGGGGACCCTCCGGGCCCGCGTACCGGAGGGGTGGCACGCGCTGCTCCTGGTGCCGGTGATCGTGCTCCTGGTGGCCGCCATCGCCGCCGTCGCTCCGCAGCTCGAGGCTGCGGTCTTCGACGGTGACCTCCGCGGCTGGCTGCGCGTGCACTGGGGCCTCGGCTACGACCAGCGCAACGCCCTCGTGGTGGGCATGATGATGGGCATCGCGGTGCTCCCGGTGATCTTCGCCATCACCGAGGACGCGATCCACGACGTGCCCCGGCGCCTCGTCAACGGCTCCCTCGCCCTCGGCGCGACGCCCTGGCAGACGCTCGTGCACGTGGTGCTCCCGGCGGCCTCTCCTGCCGTGTTCTCCGCGCTCGTGATCGGCCTCGGCCGTGCCGTCGGCGAGACCATGATCGTGCTCATGGCCACGGGCAACACGCCGCTCATGGACTGGAGCGCCTTCGAGGGCATGCGCACCTTCGCCGCCAACATCGCGGTCGAGCTCCCCGAGTCGGAGGTCGGCAGCACCCACTACCGGATCCTGTTCCTGACGGCTCTGGTGCTGTTCGCCGTCACCTTCGTGCTCAACACCGGCGCGGAGATCGTCCGGCAGGGGCTCCGGCGCCGCTACGGAGAGCTCTGATGGCCCGCCTCGCACCGGCCTGGTGGCGCTCCGGCGAGCCCTTCGTGTGGTTCACGGCCTCCGCCGTCACCGTCTCGCTGCTCGCCGTGCTGGCGCTCGTGGGGCTCGTGGCCGTGCGCGGGCTCGCGCACTTCTGGCCCCACGACGTGTGGGCGCTCACGGTGGAAACGCCGGGCCGCGGGGACGGCAGCGAACGGCTCCTCGGCGAGCTCGCGCGGAGCGAGACCCTGCCCCTCGCGCGCTACCGCAGCGCCGTCGGCGCGCAGGCAGGACCGCCTCCGCCGGGCCCGGTGGCCGAGCGTGTCCTCGTGCGCACGGCCAACCGGGACCTCGCGCCCCCCGACTTCCGCTGGGTCTGGCGCCACCGGATCGTCGCTCGGGAGCGCCCCGAGGGGGTGGTGGAACTCGAGCGCACCGAGTGGGGCAACGCCCTCGGCCTCCTCGTCGCCGTGGAGGAAGGCGGCCGGCCCCTGGCGGGCGCGCCCTGGCCGGCGCTGCAGGCGCGCACGGAGCGGGCGCGCGGCCTCCGGGCGCAGGTGGACGAACTCGTCCACCGCCGCCTGGCGCCCCTGAACCGGCGGATCGAGGCGCTGGAGCGACGCGGGCGGGAGGCTGCGCTCGTGCCCCTGCGCGGCGAGCGCGCGGCCCTCGGCGCCACGCTGCGGGAGCTCGAGGCGGCGCTGGACCGGGACCGGGTGGTGCTCGAGACCCTCGACGGCCGCCGTTTCACGGTTCCCCTGCGCCAGATCGTGCGGGCCTGGCGGCCGAACGCCATGAGCACGGCGGAGAAGCTCGCGTTCTACTTCGCGGGCCTGTGGGACTTCCTCTCCGAGGGGCCCCGCGAGGCGAACACCGAGGGGGGCGTGTTCCCGGCGCTCTTCGGCACGGTGCTCATGGTGCTGCTCATGTCGGCCCTGGTGACGCCCTTCGGCGTGCTCGCGGCGGTCTATCTTTCCGAGTACGCGGGTCAGGGCGCCTTCACGCGCGTGATCCGCATCGCCGTCCACAACCTCGCCGGCGTGCCGTCGATCGTCTACGGCGTCTTCGGCCTCGGGTTCTTCGTCTACGTGGTGGGCGGGACCCTGGACGAGCTGTTCTTCGCCGAGGACCTGCCGGCGCCGACCTTCGGCACGCCGGGACTCCTCTGGGCGTCCATGACCCTGGCCCTGCTCACGGTCCCGGTGGTCATCGTCTCCACGGAGGAGGGCCTAGCGCGGATCCCGCGCACGCTGCGGGAGGGCAGCCTCGCCCTCGGCGCCACGCGCGCCGAGACGCTCCTGCACGTGGTGCTGCCCATGGCCACGCCGGCCATGCTCACGGGGGTGATCCTCGCCATCGCCCGCGCCGCGGGCGAGGTCGCGCCGCTGATGCTCGTGGGCGTGGTCAAGCTCGCGCCGGAGCTGCCCGTGGACGGCGACTTCCCCTTCGTGCACCTCGAGCGCAAGTTCATGCACCTCGGCTTCCACATCTACGACGTGGGCTTCCAGAGCCCGAACGTGGACGCCGCGCGCCCCCTCGTGTACGCCACGGCCCTCCTCCTCGTGGTGCTCGTGGTGCTGCTGAACCTGGCAGCGATCCTGTTGCGCGCCCGCCTGCGCCGTCGCTATCGTGCCCTGGCGGAATGAGCGCCTGCGGGCGCCGACCGCCCTCTCCACGGAGTCCCTGATGGCAGACGCGAGCGCGCAGCCCGACGGCATCCGCCGGCGGCCGGCGATCCACATCGAGCGCGGACCGGAGGACGGCAGCGTCCCCGGCGTCGCCCCGGTGACGCCCGCGGCCATCGAGGTGCGCGACCTCTCGCTCGCCTACGGGGACAAGCCCGCCCTCTCGCACGTCAGCCTCGACATTCCGCGGCATCGGGTCACGGCCTTCATCGGCCCGAGCGGCTGCGGCAAGTCGACGCTCCTGCGCTGTTTCAATCGCATGAACGACCTCGTCCGCGACGTGCGCGTCGAGGGCTCCGTGCGCCTGGAGGGCATGGACGTGTTCGCGCCGGACGTGGACGTCTCCCGCCTCCGGCGTCGGGTCGGCATGGTGTTCCAGCAGCCGAATCCGTTCCCGAAGTCGGTCTTCGACAACGTCGCCTACGGGCTGCGCCTGCAGGGCGTGCGCCAGCGTGGGGAACTCGAGGACCGCGTGGAGTGGGCGCTGCGCTCGGCCGCCCTCTGGGACGAGGTGAAGGACCGGCTCGAGGAGAGCGCCCTCGGCCTCTCCGGCGGCCAGCAGCAGCGCCTGGTCATCGCCCGGGCCATCGCGATCCGCCCGGAGGTGCTGCTTCTCGACGAGCCCGCCTCCTCCCTCGACCCCATCTCCACGCTGCGCATCGAGGAGCTCGTGGACCAGCTCGCGGCCGACTACACGATCGTGATCGTGACCCACAACATGCAGCAGGCGGCCCGCGTCTCGGACTACACTGCGTTCCTGTACCTGGGCGAACTCGTCGAGTTCGACGACACCGACACGCTGTTCACGAATCCGTCACGCAAGGAGACGGAGGACTACATCACCGGTCGCTACGGTTGACGGTGCGGTGTCGGGATTCCCACGGGAATCCGGCGTTGGACGACGGGAAGCACATCGGCCCCGACGGGTACCCGAGGCGGAAACCGAAGCGATGCGAGAACACATCTCCGGGCAGTACGACGCCGAGCTGGACGCGATCCGCGGCCACGTCATGGAGATGGGCGGGCTCGTGGAGTCGCAGCTGCGCGACGCCTGCGACGCGCTCCTCGCCGTGGACGCGGAGCTGGCCGAGGCGGTGATCGCCCGCGACGACGAGGTGAACCGCCTCGAGATCCTCGTCGACGACCAGTGCAACCACATCATCGCCCGCCGTCAGCCGGCCGCCGGCGACCTGCGGCTGGTCATGTCCATCGTCAAGACCATCACGGACCTCGAGCGCATCGGCGACGAGGCCACCCGCGTGGCCAAGATGACCGTGGAGCTGAGCGGCCTCGGCCGCCCCCGGGAGGCCGGTCCGGAGCTGCGGACCATGACCCGCGGCGTGCGCGAGATGCTGCGTGCGGCCCTCGACGCCTTCGCCCGCGTGGACGTGGAGGCCGCGGTGGAGAACATCGCCCGGGACAAGGCCATCGACCGCGCCTACGACGCGCTCGTCGACCGCATCGTCCCGGAGATGGAACGGCAGCCCGAGGAGATCCGCCGCCTCCTCGACCTGCTCTGGTGCGCCCGCTCCTTCGAGCGCATCGGCGATCACGCGAAGAACGTCAGCGAATACGTGATCTACCTCGGCCGCGGCCAGGACGTGCGCCATCTGCCCCTGGAGCGCAAGCGCCGGGAAGCGGAGCCCGGCGCCCGCGGCTGAGGGGATCGGCGCGCGCCCGATCGACCGCGTCCCGGCGACCGCATCCTCGAGACCGCGCCCTGGCGACCGCGTCAGAGCAGGTGGTGCCCGCCGTCGAGGATCAGGGTCTCGCCGGTCACCAGGCTCGCTCCCTCGATCAGCTGGACGATGCTCTCGGCGACCGTGTCGGCGGTCGCGGTCGTGCGCAGGGGCGTCGACTGCTCGAGGAAGGCCTTCGTACGGTCGTAGGTCTCCTCCCCCATGCCCTCGCGCAGCCAGTCCCCCTGGATGAACCCCGGACACACGGCGTTGACGCGGATCTCGGGCCCGAGCACGCGGGCCAGCGACTTCGTCATGGTGATGAGTGCGCCCTTCGACGCGGCGTAGGCGATGGAGCTGCCGATGCCGCGGATGCCCGCGATGGAGGCCACGTTCACCACCGACGCCCGGCCGGCGGCCCGGAGGGAGGCCGCCGCCGCCCGCGTCATCTGGTACGCCCCCACGGTATTCACGGCGTAGATGTGCAGGAAGTCCTCCTTGTCGAGGCCGTCGAGGTTCGCGTGGTTCACGAACTTCGTGGTCCCGGCGTTGTTCACGAGGGCGTCGACGCGGCCGAAGCGCTCCACGGCCGCCGCCACGAGGGCGCGGCAGGCTTCGTCGTCGGACACGTCGGCGCCGAACACCAGCGGATCGGCGCCGGCGGCGCGGCAGGCTTCGGCCACCTCCTCCGCGGCCGCGGCACTGCGCGAATAGTTCACCACCGGATTCCAGCCGCGCGCACTCAGCTGGCGCACGCAGGCGGCGCCGACGCCGCTGGACGAACCGGTGACGATGGCCACGGGACGCTCGCTGCTCATGGACTGCTCCTCCCTCCGGAAACCGCGGGCATGATACCGGGGCCCGAGGCCCGTCGCGCTGCCGGGGGCGCCCGACCCGGACGCACCGGGCGGTGGCTCTGGCGGGGACCGGAGCTGTACCATCCGCGCGCCAACGGAACCGGGGAGGAACACGCATGGCCTTCGCACCCTTCGACCTCAGCGGGCGCGTCGCCCTGATCACGGGCGGTAACGGCGGGATCGGTCTCGGCATGGCCGAGGGCCTCGCCCAGGCCGGCGCGAGCGTGTGCATCTGGGGCACCAACGCCGAGAAGAACGCCCGCGCCCTGGCGCGCCTGCAGGAGATCGCCGCCGGGGGCGAGGTCGCGGCAATGGCCTGCGACGTCTCCGACGAGGCCGCCGTCGACCGCGCCTTCGCGGAGACCCTCGAGCGCTTCGGGCGCGTGGACGGCTGCTTCGCCAACGCCGGCGTCGGGGGGCGCGCCGAGTCCTTCGAGACCATGAGCACGGACGAATGGCACCGCGTGCTGGCCGTGAACCTCGACGGCGTGTTCTGGACCTTCCGCGCCGCGGCCCGGCACATGAAGGAGCGCGCCGCCGGCGGCGACGCCTTCGGACGCCTGGTGGGCACGGCGAGCCTCGCCGCGATCTCCGGCCAGGCGCGCGGCGAGCACTACGCCGCCACCAAGGGCGCACTGCTGTCCATGGTCAAGGCCCTCGCCGTGGAATACGCCCGCTTCGGCGTGACCGCGCACACGATCCTGCCGGGCTGGATCGAGACAGACATGACCGCCGGCATGACCACCAACGAGAAGTTCGTGGCGAACGTCCTCAAGCGCGTGCCGAGCCGCCGCTGGGGCCGTCCGGAGGACTTCGCGGGCATCGCCGTCTACATCATGAGCACGGCGAGCGCGTACCACAGCGCCGAGACCTTCCTCATCGACGGCGGCTACTACGCGTTCTGAGACGCTGCGAGGAGACCCCCATGGCGAACCCCGATCTGCAGGCGGTCCTCTGGGACTTCGGCGGCGTGCTCACCACGAGCCCCTTCGAGGCCTTCAATCGCTACGAGCGCGAGCGCGGCATTCCCCTGGACTTCATCCGCGGCATCAACGCGACGAACCCCACGGACAACGCCTGGGCGCACTTCGAGAGCAGCCGCATCGGCCTCGAGGAGTTCGACGAGGCGTTCCACGCGGAGTCCTCCGCGGCGGGCCACCCGATCCGGGGCCGGGACGTGATCGCCCTGCTCTCCGGGGACGTGCGCCCGCGCATGGTCCAGGCGCTGCTCACCTGCAAGCGCCACTACCGCAACGCCTGCCTGACGAACAACGTGAAGGCCGGCGAAGGGCCGGGCATGGCCCGGGATCCGGAGCGGGCCCGCGCCGTCGCCGAGGTCATGGATCTGTTCGACCTGGTGGTGGAGTCGAGCATCGAGGGCGTGCGCAAGCCCGACCCGCGCGCCTACGCGATCGTGCTCGAGCGTCTCGGCGTCTCGCCGACCCGCGTGGTCTACCTCGACGACCTCGGGATCAACCTCAAGCCGGCGGCGCAGCTGGGCATGCGCACGATCAAGGTGCTGGACGAGCAGCAGGCGCTGGCCGACCTCGCCGAGGCCACGGGGCTCGAGTTCTGAGAGGGCGTCGACCGGGTGCCCGCCGTCGCAGCGGATCGGCATCCGGTGGACTCCTTCCGGGTCAGGGGCCCCAGTCGGAGACGACCTGCTCGAGGACCGGGCGCGGACGCTCGTCCGGCGCCCGCTCGGCGCTGCCGAGGTAGATCCAGCCCGCGACGCGCTCGTGCTCGCCGAGGCCGAGGGCCTCGCGCACGCGCGCGTCGTAGGCGTACCACTCGGTGATCCACTGGGCGCGATGGCCCGTGGCCTGGGCCGCGACCAGCAGGTTCTGGCACACGGCCCCCGCCGAGAGCACCTGCTCCCATTCGGGGATCTTGTGCCCCGGCGTCACCCGGGAGATCACGCCGAGCACCACCGGCGCGCGCAGGAAGCGCGCGGCCTCGAGGGCGACGCGCTCCCCATCGGCGTCCGGATTCGCCGCGCGGAACGCCTCGGCGAGCACCTCGCCGAAGCGCGCCCGGGCCTCCCCCGCGAAGCGCAGGATGCGCCAGGGGCCGAGCTTGCCATGGTCCGGGACCCGGATGCCGGCCCGGAGGATCTTCTCCAGGGTCGCCTCGTCCGGACCGGGTTCGCCGAGGTCGGCGGCGCGCACGCTGCGCCGGGTGAGCAAGAGCTCGAGGGTCTCGTTCGACACGGTCACTCCTTTGCTTCGGTTTCCGGATCCGCCTCCCCGCGCCAGTGCGGGCCCCGGGCCTCGCGCAGCCGCGCCGCGGCCTGCTCCGGGGTGAGATCGCGCTGGGCCTCGGCGAGGAGCTCGAAGCCCACCATGAACTTGCGCACGCTCGCGGAGCGCAGCAGGGGCGGATAGCAGTGGGCGTGGAGCTGCCAGGCCGCGCGGGCGTCCCGCCCGGCACCGGGAGGCAGCCCGTGCCAGCCGAAACTGTAGGGGAAATCGCAGGCGAAGAGGTTGTCCTGGGCGCGGAAGAGCTCGCCGAGGATCCGCGCGAGGGCCGCGCGCTCGGCCCCGTCGAGGTCGCCGAGGCCCGGCCGGTGGGCGCGCGGGAGCAGGAGCGTCTCGAAGGGCCAGCGCGCCCACCAGGGCACGAGGGCCACCCAGTGCGCGTTCTCGCAGACGATGCGCTCGCCGAGGGCGAGCTCGGTCTCCAGGAGCTCGCAGAGCAGCGGGCGCCCGGTGCGCGCCTGCCAGGCCGCCTGCGTGGCCTGCTCGCGCGCCACGAGGCTCGGCAGCGCGTCGAGGGCCCAGAGCTGCCCGTGCGGATGCGGGTTCGAGCAGCCCATGGCCGCGCCGCGGTTCTCGAAGCACTGGACCCAGCCTCCGTCGCGACCGAGTTCCGCGGTCTGCGCGCACCAGGCGTCGACCACCGCCTCGCGCACGCCGTCGTCCGCCTCCGCCAGGGACAGATCGTGCCGGGGCGAGAAGCAGAGCACGCGGCAGCGGCCGGCCACGGGGCGCGCGCGCAGCAGCCCGCCACCCTCCTCCGGGCCCGCGGGAGCCTCGGGGAGCAGCGCCGGGAAGTCGTTGTCGAAGAGGAACACGCCGTCGTAGGCGGGATTGCGCACGCCCGAGGCCCGCATCACGCCCGGGCAGAGGGGACAGGCCGGATCGTGCCGCGGCGCCCGCGGGGCCGGGGGCGAGACCTCTCCCTGCCAGGGGCGCGCGAGGCGCTGGGGCGAGACGAGCACCCACTCGTCGAGGAGCGGGTCGTGGCGGCGGTGGACGCCCTCCGGCGGGATCACGGGGCCAGGGTTCCGAAGGGCCGCGCGGCGCCACCCGGGCGGACGCGGAACCAGCCGTCCGGCGCGTCCTCCAGGAGGGGACGGCCGAGGGCCCCCTCCACGGCCGAGAGCACGGCGGGTACCGCGGCCTCGCGGACGAGGGCGAGGGCCCAGCCGCCGAAGCCCGCGCCCGTGAGCCGGGCGCCGAGGCAGCCCGGTACGGTCCGGGCGGCCGCCACGAGGGCGTCGAGGGCGGGCACGCTCACCTCGAAGTCGTCCCGGAGAGAGCCATGGGACGCGTCGAGCAGCGCCCCGAAGCGCGCCGGATCCCCTGCCGAGACCGCATCCAGGGCGTCGAGCACGCGCCGCTGTTCCGTGATCACGTGGCGCACGCGCCGACGGCCGGGGTCCGCCGCCGGTCCCAGGCGCTCCAGTGCGGGCGCTTCCGGAAGGCGGTCCTCCGGCAGCCCCAGGGCGCGCAGGCCCGCCGCGAGCTCCTCGCGCCGGCGCGCGTAGGCTCCGTCTCCCAGGCGGCGGGCGACGCCGGAGTGGATCGCGAGCAGGACCGGATCGGTCCAGGGCAGGCGCAGGGGCGTGCAGCGGCCCGTCGCACAGTCGATGCGCAGCGCCCCGTCTTCCCGCCCCGCCGCCACGGCGAGCGGATCCATGAGGCCGCAGGGCACGCCGAGGTAGCGGTGCTCGATGCGCTGCGCGAGGCGCGCGACCGCTTCGGGAGCCTGTTCCGGGAGGGCCCCGGCGAGCCCGAGGCTGCGCAGGAGGCCGACGCAGAACGAGGCGGAACTCGACAGGCCGCCCCCGGCGAGCTCGCCCGTGACGACGAGCTCCAGGGCGAGCGCACCCGGATCGATGCCGGTCTCGACGAGCACGCCCCGGACGAAGTCGCGCCAGTCGCCGGTCGCCTCGCCCCCCGGCGGCGCCGCGAAGTGCACCGCGGCGTCCTCGTCCAGCGCCCGGACGTGCAGGCCGAGGCTCCCCGCCGGTCGGAGGGCGAACCAGGTGCCCCGGTCCAGGGAAACGGGGAGGACGGTGCCGCCCAGGTAGTCGACGTGGTCGCCGATCAGGTTGATGCGTCCGGGCGCGAAGCACAGCCGCGCCGCCGGTCCCCCGGCGAGGGCCCGGCGCAGGCGTTCCGGAGGGCGCGGCCGCGCGGGGTCGCTCGCCCCGCCGGCCTCAGCCACCGCCGAGCCGGGGCAGGAAGTGCACCTCGCTGCCGGCGGCGAGGGGTTCGAGCAGGGGGGCGTCGACGATGTCGCCGTCGATGACCACCGCCATCTCGCGTTCGAGCGGAGTACGGACCTCGGGAAAGCGGGCCTCGAGGGCGTCCATCATGCTCCGGTAGTCCTCGACCTCGAGCTCGAGCACCTCCGTGCGGCCGGTCAGGTGCCGGACCTGCTGGGGCAGATGCACCCGCGCCACGCTCAGGCGCTCCCGGCGGCCTCGTCGAGGAGCTCGAGCACCCGCGGCGGCGACAGCGGCAGGCGCGGCGCCCGGACCCCGGTGGCGCCGGCGAAGGCGTTGGCCACGGCGGCCAGGGGGCCGACGATGGGCGTCTCGCCCACGCCGCGCACGCCGTAGGGGTGGGTCGGGTTCGGGATCTCCACGATGCGCGTGTCGATCATGGGCAGATCGGAGGCGACGGGGATCCGGTAGTCGAGGAAGCCCGCGTTCTGCAGCACCCCGTCCTCGCCGTAGACGTACTCCTCGTTCAGGGCCCAGCCGATGCCCTGGGCCGCGCCGCCCTGGAGCTGGCCCTCGACGTAGCTCGGATGGATCGCCTTGCCGGCGTCCTGGATCGCCGTGAAGCGCGTGACGTCCACCTTGCCGGTCTCCCGGTCCACCTTCACGTCGCAGAGATTCACGGCGAAGGCGGGCCCGGCGCCCCGGGCATTGAGGGACGCGCGTCCGAGGAGCGGCCCACCGGTCTTCGCGGACTGGGACGCGATGGCGGCGAGGGACAGGGGCTCGGCGTCGACGTTCACGCCGGCGCGCGGCACCGCGTGGCCGTCGCGCCAGTCCACGAGCTCCGGATCCGTGTTCCAGAGCGCCGCCGCGCGCTGGCGCACCTGCGCGACGATGTCGCGGGCCGCCTCGATGACGGCCATGCCCGTGGCGAAGGTGACGCGCGAGCCGCCCGTGACGTTGGAGAAGCCCGCAGTCTCCGTGTCGGCGACCACCACGCGGACCTGCTCGTAGGGCACGCCGAGTTCCTCGGCCGCCATGAGGGCCATGGACGCGCGGGAGCCGCCGATGTCGGGATTGCCCTCGATGACGGTCACCGTACCGTCCTCGTTCACGTGCACCTCGGCGGAGGACTGCATGCCGGCGTTGAACCAGAAGCCGACGGACACGCCGCGGCCCTCGTCGGGGCCGAGCGGCGCGGCGTAGTGCGGATGCTTGCGCGCCTCCTCGAGGCAGGCGCGCAGGCCGATGGAGCGGAACTTCGGCCCGTAGGTGGCCTGGGTACCCTCGTCGGCCGCGTTGCGCAGGCGCAGCTCGATGGGGTCGATCCCGAGCGTGCGCGCGAGCTCGTCCATGGCGCTCTCCGTGGCGAAGAGCGCCTGCGGCGCGCCCGGCGCCCGGTAGGCGGCGACCTTCGGCTTGTTCACGACCACGTCCTTCGCGCGGATGCGGAACGCAGGAAGCTCGTAGGGCGCGAGCACGCACATGGCGCCCGGGCCCATGGGCGAGCCCGGAAAGGCGCCGGCCTCGTAGGCGAGCTCCGCCTCGGCGGCGACGAGGGTGCCGTCGCGGCGGGCACCGAGGCGCACGCGCACGCGGGCGGCGGAGGCCGGGCCCGTGGCCCGGAACACGTCCTCGCGGCTCATGGTGAGCTTCACCGGCCGCCCGGAGCGCCGGGACAGGAGCACGGCCACGGGCTCGAGGTAGACGGTCGTCTTGCCGCCGAAGCCACCGCCGATCTCGCTCGGGATCACCTTCAGGTGCGAGACGTTCACGCCGAGCACGCGGGCGGTCATGGAGCGCACGTCGAAGGCGCCCTGGGTGGAACACCAGATCAGCGACTGGTCGTCCTGCCCCCAGCGGGCCACGCAGGCGTGCGGCTCGATGTAGCCCTGATGCACGGTCGGCGTGTGGTAGACGCGATCGACCACCACCTCCGCGTCGGCGAAGGCCGCCTCCACGTCGCCGCGGGACAGTTCGAGCACGGCGGCGACGTTCGACGGCCGCTCGGGCTGCTCCGGCAGCCCCTTCGTGAACAGGTGATCGTGCAGCAGCGGGGCGTCCGGGGCCTCGGCCGCGTCGAGGTCGAGGACCGGCGTCAGGGGCTCGTACTCGACCTCGACGAGCCGGGCGGCCGCCTCCGCGGCGGCGCGGCTCGTGGCGGCCACCGCAGCGACCGCGTGCCCGTGGTAGAGCGCCTTGCCCCGCGCCATCACGTTGCAGGCGAGGTCGTGGTAGTCGCCGCCGCCCTCGCCCCCCTCGATGTCGCCGGCGGCCACCTCCGGAAAGTCGGCCCCGGTGATCACGGCCTTCACTCCCGGCACTGCCAGGGCGCGGGACGCATCGATGCGCAGGATGCGCGCGTGGGCGTGCGGCGAGCGGACGATGGCGCCGTGGAGCATGCCCGGCAGCGTGAAGTCGGCGCCGAAGTTCGCGCGTCCCGTGACCTTGTCGACGCCGTCCGGGCGGACCGGCCGCGTGCCGACGTAGTGGAAGTCCCGTGCCTCGCTCATGCGGCCGTCCCCCTCAGTTCCGCAGCGGCGTCGAGCACCGCGCGGACGATCTTGTCGTA
>JAZBPF010000611.1:0-7282 GCA_036351515.1 Pseudomonadales bacterium
CACGCTCGCCAAGGAGGACTCGGTCGCGAATCGGCGCCTGGCCTTCTCCCGGACCCGCAGCAAGGCGGCCGTGGGCAAGCTGTTCACGGACCTCGGCCCGCGCTACGCGGAGCGTCCCGGTGGCTACACCCGCATCCTCAAGTGCGGCTTCCGCCCCGGGGACGCGGCACCCATGGCCTACGTGGAGCTCGTCGACCGGCCCATGGAAGAGGTGGACCTCGACGAGGAGCTCGAGGACGACGAGGACTGACCCTCCCTGGGGCGCGCCGCCGCCCCGTGGCAGGCCCCCGAGACCGGACGTGCGCGCGGCGCCGTCCGGTCTCTTCGTCTGGGACCCGTGATCGGCGGGCTCAGGCGCTGCGCCGCGTCCGGACGGTCTTCTTCGCCTCCGCCGGCTTCGCCCTGCCGCGGCTGCCGCCGCCCTTGCGCCGCGCAGCGGTCTTCTTCGCCGGCGCCCGCGCCCGCTCCAGCATGGGTGCGAGGAAGCGACCGGTGTGGGAGCCCTTCGCCTCCGCCACGGCCTCCGGCGTGCCCGTCGCGACGATGGTGCCGCCACCGCTCCCGCCCTCGGGGCCGAGGTCCACGATCCAGTCCGCGGTCTTGATCACGTCGAGGTTGTGCTCGATCACGACCACCGTGTTGCCCTCGTCCCGGAGCCGGTGGAGCACGTCGAGGAGCATCACGATGTCCTGGAAGTGCAGGCCCGTGGTCGGCTCGTCGAGGATGTAGAGGGTCCGCCCCGTGTCGCGCTTCGAGAGTTCCCGCGCCAGCTTCACCCGCTGCGCCTCGCCGCCGGAGAGCGTGGTCGCACTCTGGCCGAGGCGGACGTAGGACAGGCCCACGTCCATGAGCGTCTGCAGCTTGCGGGCGATCATGGGGATCGCGTCGAAGAACTCCCGCGCCTCCTCCACGGTCATCTCGAGCACCTCGGAGATGTTCTTCCCCTTGTAGGTCACGTCGAGGGTCTCGCGGTTGTAGCGCAGGCCCTTGCAGACGTCGCAGGTGACGTAGACGTCCGGCAGGAAGTGCATCTCGACCTTGATGACGCCGTCGCCCTGGCAGGCCTCGCAGCGCCCGCCCTTGACGTTGAAGCTGAAGCGCCCGGGCTTGTAGCCGCGGCTGCGTGCCTCGGAGGTCCCCGCGAAGAGCTCGCGGATGGGCGTGAACAGGCCCGTGTAGGTCGCCGGGTTCGACCGCGGCGTCCGGCCGATGGGGCTCTGGTCGATGTCGACCACCTTGTCCAGGAGTTCGAGGCCGTCCACGCCGTCGTGCTCCGCCGCCGTGAGGCTCGTGGCACCGTTCAGGGCCGTGGCGGTCACCGGGTACAGGGTGTGGTTGATGAGCGTCGACTTCCCGGAGCCGGAGACCCCGGTCACGCAGGTCATGACGCCGAGGGGGATCTCCACGGTCACGTCCTGGAGGTTGTTCCCGCGGGCCCCGCGGAGACGGAGCATCCGCTCCGGATCCACGGGCGTGCGTCGCTCGGGGACCTCGATGCGGCGGCGCCCCGACAGATAGGCCCCGGTGAGCGAGCCCTCGTCCGCGGCGATCTGCTCCGGGGTGCCCGTGGCGACGATGCGCCCGCCGTGCACGCCGGCGCCGGGACCGATGTCCACCACGTGGTCCGCGGCCCGGATCGCGTCCTCGTCGTGCTCCACGACGATCACCGTGTTGCCGAGGTCCCGCAGGTGCACGAGCGTGCGCAGGAGCCGCTCGTTGTCGCGCTGGTGCAGGCCGATGGAGGGCTCGTCGAGCACGTACATGACGCCCACGAGGCCGGCGCCGATCTGGCTCGCGAGGCGGATGCGCTGGGCCTCGCCACCGGAGAGCGTCTCCGCGGAGCGCTCGAGGGTCAGGTAGTTCAGGCCCACGTCCACGAGGAAGCGCAGGCGGGCGCGGATCTCCTTGAGGATCTTCTCGGCGATCTCGCCGCGGCGGCCGGGCAGGGCGAGCGCGTCGAAGTAGGCGGCGGCGTCCCCCACGGCGTCGTGCACCACGTCGGGCAGGCGGCGCCCGTCGATGAACACGTTCCGCGCCTCGCGCTTCAGGCGCGTTCCCTCGCAGCTCGGGCAGGGGGCGACGGACAGGAACTTCGCCAGGTTCTCCCGGACCATGGACGACTCGGTCTCCCGGTAGCGCCGCTCCATGTTCGGCAGCACCCCCTCGAAGCGATGGCGGCGCTGGATCACGTCGCCCCGGTCGTTCACGTAGGAGAAGTCGATGCGCTCCTCGCCGCTGCCGTGCAGGATCGCCTCCCGGTGCTTCTTCGAGAGGGAGCCGAAGGGCGCCTCCACGTCGAAGCCGTAGTGGTCGGCGAGCGACGAGAGCAGGTGGAAGTAGTAGACGTTGCGCCGGTCCCAGCCGCGCACGGCGCCCTCGGCGAGGGACAGCTCGTCGTCGTGCACCACGCGGCGGGGGTCGAAGAACTGGCGCACGCCGAGGCCGTCGCAGTCCGGACAGGCGCCCGCGGGGTTGTTGAAGGAGAACAGGCGGGGCTCGAGTTCGGAGACGCTGTAGCCGCAGTGCGGGCAGGCGAAACGGGAGGAGAACACGAGTTCGTCCGGATCGCCGTTGCGGTCCTCGTCCATGCGCGCGACGCGCGCCGTGCCCTCGGCCAGCTCCAGGGCCGTCTCGAAGGATTCCGCGAGGCGCTGCTCCAGCCCTTCCTTCACGCGGAAGCGGTCCACCACCACCTCGATCGTGTGCTTGCGCTTCTTGTCGAGGCGCGGCGGCTCGTCGAGATCCACCACCAGCCCGTCGACGCGGGCGCGGACGAAGCCGTTGGCCACCAGTTCGCGGAACACGTTGGCGTGCTCGCCCTTGCGCTGGTCCACCACCGGCGCGAGGAGCATGGCCCGGGTGCCCTCGGGCAGGGCGAGCACCTGGTCCACCATCTGGCTCACGGTCTGCGCCGCCAGCGGCAGGTCGTGGTCCGGGCAGCGGGGCTCGCCCACGCGCGCGAAGAGCAGCCGCAGGTAGTCGTAGATCTCCGTGATGGTCCCGACCGTGGAGCGCGGGTTGTGGGAGGTCGACTTCTGCTCGATGGAGATGGCCGGCGAGAGCCCCTCGATGTGATCGACGTCCGGCTTCTCCATCATGGAGAGGAACTGCCGGGCGTAGGCGGAGAGCGACTCCACGTAGCGGCGCTGCCCCTCGGCGTAGAGCGTGTCGAAGGCGAGGGAGGACTTGCCCGACCCCGAGAGCCCCGTGAACACGATCAGCTTGTCGCGCGGAAGCTCGAGGTCGACGTTCCGGAGATTGTGGGTCCGGGCCCCCCGGATGCTGATGCTGTCCATGGCGGTTCCGATGGCAGAGGGCGTACCCGTGGACGCCGCGACCCCGCGGGCGTCGCGGCGCGAACGGGGGCGGGGCGGTGGAGCCTGCGAGCCGGGCGGAGGGCCGCGGACGCGGTCGGCACGGGACGGCCGGAACGGGGCAAGATACGCGCGCCCCGGAGGGGCGGCAACCGGCGGGCCGTGGGGACGGCCACGCACGGTCCCGACGGCGATCGCCCTGTGGCCTTCGGGTGCCCTGCGGTACACTTCCCGGCCCGACGCGAGACTCCCCGGAGGCGAGGCACCATGGCCCGCGGCATCAACAAGGTCATCCTCATCGGCAACCTGGGTGCGGACCCGGAGACGCGCTTCACGCAGGGCGGCAACCCGGTCACGAACTTCCGCATCGCCACCAGCGAGCAGTGGCGCGACCGGCAGTCCGGCGAGAACCAGGAACGCACCGAGTGGCACTCGATCGTCACCTTCGGGAAGCTCGCGGAGATCGCCGGCGAGTTCCTCCGCAAGGGCTCGAAGGTCTACATCGAGGGCCGCCTGCAGACCCGCTCCTGGGAGTCCGACGGCCAGACCCGCTACAAGACCGAGGTCGTCGCGAACGACATGCAGATGCTCGACAGCCGCGGCGGCGGCATGGGCGGGGGCATGGGCGGCGGCGCCGGCGACTACGACGCGCCGCCGGCCCGGAGCGGCGGCATGGGTGGCGGCAGCGGACGGCCCCGGCAGCCGGAGCCCGTCTCCAACCCCGACACGCTCGACGACTTCGACGACGACATCCCCTTCTAGCGGCCCGAACCGCCGCGCCCCGGCTCGACCCGCCGGGGTTGAAGGCTCCGGCCCGCGCCCAGAGGTCTCTTGCTTCGCACGGCAGCGAACGGAGGCTTCATGCGCACGATCCACGCCCAGGACGCCGCCATTCCGGCGCTCGGCTTCGGCACCTTCCAGCTCGAGGGCGCCGTGGCCCGCGACCAGGTCGCCGGCGCCCTCGACGCCGGCTACCGGCACGTCGACACGGCCCGCGTCTACGGCAACGAGCGCGAAGTGGGCGAGGGCATCGCCCGCTCCCGGGTCCCCCGCGACCAGGTGTTCCTGACTTCGAAGCTCTGGCCCGACGACTTCCGCCCGGAGGACGTGGCCCGCGCCACGCGCGCGAGCCTCGCGGACCTCGGCACGGATCACCTCGACCTCTTGCTCCTGCACTGGCCGAACCCGGAGGTACCGGTCGCCGAGACCCTCGGCGCCCTCGAGCGCGCCCGCGAGGAGGGGCTGATCCGGCACTACGGGGTCAGCAACTTCACGGTCCCGCTCTTCGAGGAGGCCGCCGACGCGGCCCCGCGGGCCCTGGTCACGAACCAGGTGGAGTTCCACCCGCTCCCAGTGTCCCGTTCGGGTGATTCGCAGTGTTTGCGCGAGTCTTCGCGGCCCCTGATCAAGGCGCGTTCGCGAAGGCGAATCGGGAATTCGTCGAGCGGGCGCAACGCAGAGCAGGGGCCGCGAAGGCCGCGCCCTGCGGGAGATCGGCAGTGGCCGCCAGACCGCGTTGTCATTCGTCGCCGAACTCTCGATTCGACTCCTCATGGTCCGGCACTCCGGGACGCCTTGTCTGGCGGCCACTGCCGATCTCAAACACTGCGAATCACCCGAACGGGACACTAGACCAGCGCCGGGTCCGCGCCGCGGCGCGCGCGCACGGCGCCGCCGTCACCGCCTACTCGCCCCTCGCCCAGGGAAAAGTGGCGCAGGAGCCGGTGCTCCGGGAGATCGCCGAGGCGCACGGTGCCACGCCGGCGCAGGTGTCGCTCGCCTGGATCCTCGCCGGCCCCGACCTCGTCGCGATCCCGCGCTCCTCGAAGCCGGAGCGCATCGAGGAGAACCTCGCCGCGGCGGAACTCTCTCTGACGCCCTCGGAGCTCGCGGCCCTCGACGCGCTCCGCGAGCGCCACGAGCGGGTCATCGATCCGGACTTCGCGCCCACGTGGGATCCGCCGGGGGCGCCGGCCTGAGCGGTCGGGCCCGCACCGTCGGGTGAAGAATCGTCAGACGAAGAAGAGCAGGAGCACCGTGCCGAGCACGAGGCGGTAGAGCACGTAGGGCAGGAAGCCCGTCCGCTCCAGCAGCGCCAGGAAGAAGCGGATGCAGGCCCAGGCGGAGAGCGCCGCGGCGAGGAAGCCCGTGGCGAGCGCGTCCCAGGGCACCGGCGCTGCGGCCTCCAGCAGGTCTCCGAGGCTCAGCACCGCCGCCCCGGCGATGGTCGGGATCGACAGCAGGAAGGAGAAGCGCGCCGCCGCGCTGCGCGAGAGCCCCATCGCCAGCGCCGCCGTCATGGTGATGCCGGAGCGCGAGGTCCCCGGGACGAGCGCGAGGCACTGGGCCAGGCCGATGACGGCGACGTCCCGGGCCCGCAGGGCGTACTCGTCGCGCGGGGCCGCGGGCCGCAGCCGGTCCGCCACCGCGAGGAGGACCCCGAAGACGACGGTCGTGGTCCCGATCACCGCCACGGAGCGCAGCGTCGTCTCCACGAGGTCCTTCAGCGCCAGCCCCGCCAGGACCACGGGCATCGTGCCCGCCACGACCCAGAGCGCGAGCGTCGCGTCGCGGTCGAGGCGGCGCGTCGCGAGGGCGCGGAGCGTTCCGCGGATCAGCCCGGCGACCTCCCCGCGCAGGGCGACGAGCACCGCGCAGAGCGAACCCAGATGCACCGCCACGTCGAAGGCGAGGCCCTGGTCCGGCCAGCCGAGGAGCCGCGACGGCAGGATCAGGTGCGCCGACGAGGAGATCGGCAGGAACTCCGTGATCCCCTGCAGGAGGGCGAGGAGCAGGGTCTGAACGAGGTCCAAGGGTGGTCTCCGGTGGCGGGCGCGACGGGAGTGTAGCGGCCGCCGGCGGGTCCGTGGCGCGGCGGTGGGCGGCGTCCGGCCGTCGCCCCGGCACCGCAGGGGACGAGCGCGGGCGCCTCGCCCTTGCGGAGACGCACACGGGCCCACTACTGTCCGCTGCTGCACCCCCGGAGGTGAACCCGTGAACGACAGCGAGCCGCGCACGGTGGAAACCGGGGAGGAGACCTTCCCGCTGTTCCCCCTCGGAACCGTCCTGCTGCCGGGCGGACTCCTGCCCCTGCAGATCTTCGAACCGCGCTACCTCGACATGGTCGGGCGCTGCATGCGCGAGGGTTCGCCCTTCGGCGTCGTGTTCATCCGCGAGGGCCGCGAGGCGCGCAGCGGCGCCGAGGACGGTGCCCCGCACATCGCGCGCATCGGCACCCGCGCCCGCATCGTCGACTTCAACCAGCTGCCGAACGGCCTGCTCGGCATCGTCGTGCGCGGCGAGGCCCGCTTCCGCGTCCTGCGCACGGAGGAACAGGCCGATCACCTCCTGATCGGCACCGTGCGACCGCTGCCGGCCCTGCCGCGCCTCGCGGTGCCGGAGGAATACGAGGCGCTGGTGGAGATTCTCCAGCAGCTCCTCGAACACCCCACCGTCGCCCGCCTCGGCATCGAGGTGGACTGGGACGACGCCGCCTCCGTGGCCGGCCGTCTCACGGACCTGCTCCCGGTGATCCCGGGCCTCAAGCAGGCGCTCCTGGAACTCGACGATCCCGTGATCCAGCTCGCGGAACTCGAGCGCGTGGTGCACGCCATGCGAGAGGAAGCCGAGCGGGACTGACCGGTCGCTCCCCGCGGGCGCGACCCCCGCTCAGGACAGGTGCCCGACGATCCGCAGCAGGTCGGCCGCGAAGGCGCGCCAGGGTTCGAGGGCCGGCACGGTCGCGAGCATCACCGCGAGCAGGGCGACCCCGGCGAGGAGCGTCGCGGTCGCCGCCAGCAGCGAGAGTCTCGTGTCCGAGCCCGCCGTCGGGGTCAGCGGACGGAGCCACCAGGCGCCGACGGGGCCCCCTTCGAGGCGCCGTGCGAGCGCGCCGTCCCGGGCGCCGCTGCGCCAGGCCGTGCCGGCCCCCTGGAACAGGGCCCACAGCGCCGCCGCCGCCACCACGA
>JAZBPF010000612.1:0-4294 GCA_036351515.1 Pseudomonadales bacterium
CCCGCCCCGGCGTCGAGGCCGAGGGCGAAGGCGCCGTCGACGGGCCCGTCGAGGCGCAGGGCCCCGCCGCCGGTCGCGAGCGCCCCGTCGCCATCGAGGTTCAGGGCCCCGACGGTCAGGTCCGTACCGGCGCTGCGCACCGTGCCCGCGAGGCGCGTGGCGGGCGCGGTCGCGTCGAGGCCGCCGTCGAAATCGAGGACGTCGCCGCCGTCGCCGAGGGTCAGGGTCCCCGTCGTCCGGACCGTGACCGGGTCCGCGAAGCGCGTCGTCGCGCCGGTGAACGCGAGGTCGTGGGGGCGCGCGAAGGTGGTCAGGGCCGTGGCCGTCACCGCGTCCTCGAAGAGGACGGCGCCGGTGGAGGAGGCGTCGTCCGCCTGCAGCGCGAGGGTGGCGACGTCGTCCAGGGCGCCGGTCACGCGCGTCGTCCCGGCCCCGGAGACGAGCGCGAGGTCGAAGCCGTTGCCGGTGACGGCATCGAGCGTGAGGTCGCCGCCCGCGGTGGCGAGCGTGACGGAGTCGCCGAGGCGCAGCGGATCCGCGACGGTCAGCGCCCCGCCCGCGGTGGCGAGGTCCGCGGCGAGATCGATCCCGCCGCTCCCGGCGAGGGCGAGCCCTCCGGCCGCGTCGACGTCCGCGCCGGCGGCGATCGCCAGGGCGCCGGCCGTCGCCGTCAGGGCGAGGGCACCGGTGCTGGTCACGGCTTCTCCGACGGACAGCGTGTCCGCGGTGAGGGACCCGCCGCCGGCGCCGAGGGCGAGCGTCCCGCCGAGGGTCAGGGTCGCCGCGTCCGGCACCAGGAGGGCGTCCGCCGCGAAGGCGTCCAGGAGCTCGAGGTCCCCGGTGCCGTTCACGGCCACGGCCCCGAGGGGCGTGCCCGCGCCGACGGGACCCTCGAGGCGCACGGTGCCCGTCCCCGCGTCGAGCGCGAGGGTCGCCGCACCGTCCACGGCCTGCAGGGTGATCGGCGCGTCCACGGCCGTGAGGGCGACGTCCGCGCCGAGGCTCAGCGCTCCGTTCCAGTTCTGGGCGCCGGCGGTGACCACGTCCGCCGAGAGCGCGGCGTCCCCGGCCACCGTGAGCGCACCGCCGGCGATGGGCGCTGCGAGCTGCGCAGCGCTCGAGGAGCCGTGCTGGAGGATCTCCAGGGCCCCCGTGCCGGTGTCGATCGCGGCGTTCACGCGGACCGCGCCGCTGCCGCTCTGCGTGCCCAGCGGATCGTTCGCCGAAAGGACGAGATCGCCGTTCGCCAGCGTGATCGGCGCATCCACGCGCACGTCGTTGCCGGCCTGCAGCGTCAGTCCCCCGCCGGCCACGGTCGCGCCGGCGGAGTCGACGGCCTCCTCCACCGAGAGATCGTTCAGGGCCTGGAGCGTGACCGAGGTGCCGCCGTCGAGGATGGCGGTGATCACGTCGGCGTCGAGCGCGGAGTCCGCGGCCGCGTCCTCCGCGAAGGCGTAGAGGTCCGCGTTTCCGTCGTCGCCCGTGGCGCCGACGAGATCCGTCTCCGCACCACCGTCGACGATGCGCAGGTTCAGCGGGTCGAGGAGCAGCGTGCCCGCCGCGCCCCCGGGCGCCGAGAGGTCCGCGGTCCCGGTCACCTGCAGCCGTCCCCGGGAGGACAGCTCCGCGAAGCCGCCGTCCCCCGCCCCCGCACCGACGGCCTCCAGGCGGCCCTCGAAGGCCGTGGCCGTCTCGCTCCAGACGATCACCTCGCCGCCGGCACCGTCGTCCGTGGCGCTCGCCCGCAGCGTCGCGTCGCCCCCGACGCGCGTGACCCGGGCGGCCGGGACGGACGGATCCCCGGCGAGCCCGCCGCCCACGCGCACGCGCCCGCCGCCGGCCGCGCCGGAGGCGTCCACGACGCCGCCGGTGACCGCGACCCGGTCCCCGAGCACGTCGATGCGTCCGCCGGTCCCGGTCGCCGACGTCGCCTCGAGGGTTCCGCTCGTGACCGTGTCCGTCGTGGAGAAGAGGACGATCTCGCCGTCGACCTCCCGCGCCGCGTTCGCGCGCAGCACGCCCGTGTTGTTCACGGCGGCGGAGAACAGCTCCCGCGCCGCGTCCGCCGTGAGCACGATCTGCCCGCCGGGGGCCTCCACGGCGCCGGCGTTGCGCACCGCGTCGGCGCCGCCGGAGCCACCGATCGCGCCGCCCTGCACGGCCACGCCCACGAGTCCCTCGGCGTCGAAGCGGATCACCGCCTCGCTGCCGCTCGCGAGGTCCACGCGGCCGAGCTCGGCGACGATGAGCCCCTCGTTGACGACCTCGTCCCCCACGAGGGCCACGCCGCCTCCGCTGGCCGCCTCGAGGACGCCCTGGTTGAGGATGCGCCCCGCGACGTCGGCGCTGAACTCGAGCTCCAGCGCCCCGCTCATGAAGGCGTCGACGTCCACGCCGAGGCTCGTGGCCACGAGCGATGCGGTCTCCACCCGCGCCGTCGGCCCGAAGACCACCCCGCGCGGATTCACGAGGATCACGGAGCCGTTCGCCGACAGCGTGCCGAAGATCGCCGTGGCGTCGTTGCCCGTGATGCGGCCGAGGAACACGGCGTCGCGGCCCGGCTGGAGCACGTCCACGCGCTCCTGCGCGGCGATGTCGAAGCTCGAGAACTCCGCGGCCATGCGCCCGGAGCGCTGCTCGATGACCATGCGGTCCGGGGCCGTCTGCGTGATGGAGCCGTCGCCGTGGGTGACGACCCCGTCCTGCGGGAGGCCGGCGGCCCCGGGCGCGAGGCAGGCGAGCAGCGAGGCGGCGAGGCGGACGCGGTTCACGGGGTCGCTCCGGTCCGGCTTCGCCGGCGGAAGCCGCGCAGCGCCGTGGGGTCGAGTTCGAGGGTGAGGTCGAGGAGGATCCGGTCCTCCTCGTCGATGATCGTGTCGAAGACCGGGTCGTCGAAGCGGGCCGCCGCCGGCAGCGCCCAGACGAGGCTGCCGCGCAGATGGTGGCCGCCCCCCGCCGCGCGCCAGAGGTTGTACTCGAGTCCGACGCCGAAGCTCGCGAGCTCGAACCAGTCGTCGTCCTGGTTGGACACGTTCGTACGTTCCGCGTTCGTGACCCCGTAGCCGTAGTCGTAGAACAGGAAGGGCCGGAGCACCTCCGAGAAGCGCTGGCCGGCCCAGGCGACGTCGAAGTCGAGCGCCTCGGGCAGCTCCCAGTAGAGCTGGGCGCTCGCGACCAGGCCCCGGTCCACGGCGATGTCGTCCTGCAGGTAGCTGCGCACGCGGTTCGCGCCGCCGAGGGGCACGCGGCTCACGGCCGGCAGGAACTGCGGTGCGTACTGCCCGTCGAGCCGCAGGAGCAGCGAGTGGCGGCTGCGGACGTCCGTGAAGGGCCAGGGAGCCTCGAAGAGCTTGTAGATGCGCGCCTGCTGCGCGAGCACCCAGTAGCGGTCGTCCTGGCCGGCGAAGGTGCCGCCCCCGGGCGCCGGAGCGCCCTCGATGCGTCCGTCGAGGATCGAGCCGGCACGGAGCTCGGTGCTGCCGTCCACGATCATCTGCCAGCCGGGCACGAGCGCGTCGTAGGCGAGCGCGGTGCCGATCTCGGCGATGTCCTGGTTCTGGTCGGTCGGGCCGATGGAGAGGCGCGCGTCCTTCCAGGACAGGCTCGTGACCTGACGCAGGTTCCGGGTGCGGGAGCGCACCCAGTCGATGCCGTGGTCGAGGCCGTGATTGCGCGTGTCGCCGAGGATGTCGTTCACGCCGCCGATGGAGAACTCGTTGCGCGAGTAGCCCGCCTCCAGGTACTGGCGCAGGCCGCCCAGGGGACGCCGGTAGCGCAGGCTCAGGAGTTCGACGGAGTCGGGGCCCTCGGAACGGAGGAAGCCCGCCGTGAGCTGATCGCCCCCG
Organism: Pseudomonadales bacterium; assembly: GCA_036351515.1. Taxonomy (GTDB): domain Bacteria; phylum Pseudomonadota; class Gammaproteobacteria; order Pseudomonadales; family Azotimanducaceae; genus JAZBPF01. The sequence goes on from JAZBPF010000612.1 coordinate 3,846, forward strand.
CCGGTGGGATCGAACCAGGACAGCTCGGCGTAGCCCCGCTGGCGCCCGGTGACCGCGGCGCCGTGGTTGTCGGCGCGGGTCACCAGGCGCCAGCGGCGCTCGTTGAGCACGTTCAGGCGCAGGGCCGTGTCGCCGGTCTCCGCCCCGGGCACGAAGACGCCCGACACGTCGAGGCCCTCGAGGTCGTTCACCAGGCGCAGGCGACGCTCGACCGCCGCGAGGGTCACGGTCTCGCCGGTGACGCCCTCGAAGGCGCGGGCCAGGGTGCGGCCCCGGTACACGTCGTTGTCGGCGACCTGCACCTCGCCGAGGCGCCCCGGGAAGACGCGGAGTTCCACGACGCCGTCGCGCACGGTCTGCGGCGGGATCACGACCTGGGCGAGGATCACCCCGGCCGCGCGGATCCGGTCCTGCACCGCGCGGGCGACGCTCTCGAGTTCCAGGACCGA
>JAZBPF010000613.1:0-10528 GCA_036351515.1 Pseudomonadales bacterium
CAGGGCCGGAGCGCCGGTCCGGGTGCCTCGCCCGGCTCGCCCTGCCAGCTTGATGATTCCGCTCACGTCGACGATGAGGGCGATGGATCCATCACCGAGAATCGTCGCGCCGGAGAACCCTTCCAACTTCGTGAAGTTTTCCTCGAGGCTCTTGATCACGACCTGCTGCTGCGCGAGCAGATCGTCCACGACCAGGCCTGCGCGGAGCCCGCCTCCCTCCGCGATCACCACGAGACCGCGCGCGTCCTCGTCTTCCAGTGGAGGCGTCTGGAGGATCCCATCGAGGCGCAGCAGCGGGATCTGCTGATCCCGCCAGCTGAGCAGCTCGATGGCGCCCGCCGGCTTCCGGATCCGGGCATCGCTCAGACGGATCGATTCGAGGATCGAGACCAGGGGAATGACGTAGAGCTCGCTGCCGACGCGGATCGCCTGGCCGTCGAGGATCGCGAGGGTCAGCGGGAGCACGATGCGGACCGTGGTGCCTTCCCACGGTTTCGAGCGCAGCTCGACGTCGCCGCCGAGGGCGAGGATGTTGCGCTTGACCACGTCCATGCCGACGCCTCGACCCGAGACGTCGCTCACCCGCTCGGCCGTGGAGAAGCCCGGCGCGAAGATCAGGTCGAGGATCTGGGCTTCGGTGAGCTTCGCGTCGCGGCCCACCACGCCCTTGGCGCGGGCCTTCTCCAGCAGCTTCTGCGGATCCAGTCCGCGTCCGTCGTCCCGCACCTCGATGACGACGTTGCCGCCCTTGTGGCCTGCCTCGAGGGTCACCTGGCCGCGCGGGGGCTTCCCTCGCGCCGTCCGCTCCTGCGGCGGTTCGATGCCGTGGTCCGCAGCGTTGCGCACGAGGTGCACGAGGGGATCGACGATCCGTTCGATCAGGGTCTTGTCGATCTCGGTCTGTTCGCCGACGAGCTCGAGGTCGATCTCCTTCCCGAGCTGCGAGGAGAGGTCGTGAACGAGGCGCGGGAACCGGTTGAAGGCGGCGGAGATCGGAACCATGCGGATGGCCATGATCGACTCCTGGAGCTCTCGGGTGTTCCGCTCCAGCGTCGTGAGGCCCTCGCGGAGCCGCTCGATGCGCTTCGCCGTGACTTCCTCGTCGAGATCCTCCCCGACCTGCGTGAGCATCGACTGGGTGATGACCAGTTCGCCCACCATGTTGATCAGCTGATCGATCTTGGAGGTGGCGACGCGAATCGATGCGGCTTCCGCCTGCCGGGGGGTGGGTCGAGCCGGCTCGCGGGGTCCCTGCTCGTTCGCCCCGTCCATCGCTTCCGGAGCGCGCTCGGCGGCGGGCGAAGCAGGTTCGTCCGTGACTGCGGCTAGTGCGTCGCCCAGTGGCGTGAACACGAGCTCGCAGTCGTCCTCCACCCACTCGAAGACTTCCTGCAGCGCTTCCAGGGGCGATGAAGTCCGGAGTTCGAGTTCCCAGGAGAGGTGGCAGAGCTCCGGGTCGAGCTCGGCCAGGAGCGGAAGCGCTTCGAGGCGTGCCTGGACCCGGAGCTCGCCGAGCTCCTCGAGCACGGAGAACATGGCCGCAGGATCGTGGCCGGCGCGGAACAGTCCCGGGTCCGGCACGAACTCGATCCGCCATCCATCGGTCAACGGTGCGGTTCGATCGGAGTCGGTGGGGTCGCCCTGGGGGCTCGCAGAGGATTCCTGCGTGTCGGGATCGCCCAGGAATCGCTCGATCCGCGCCCGGAGTGCGGCGGCGGCGGGCGGCTCCCCTTGGTCGCTCTCTCGGGCCTGGTCCAGCAGCATGCGGATGCAGTCGTTCGCCTCGAGCAGCAGTGCGACGGTCTCGCGATCCGCGGGGTGCCGTCCCTCGCGCATGCGGTCCAGCAGGGTCTCCACGCAGTGGGTGAAGCCACCGACCGTCGAGAACCCAAAGGTGACCGCGCCGCCCTTGATGGAATGGGCGGCGCGGAAGACCGCATGCAGCGCGTCGTGATCGCCGGCTTCGAGTGCCAGCAGACCCTGTTCGATGGCTTCGACGTTCTCCGAGCATTCCTCGCGGAACGTCTCGATGAACTGGGACAGGTCGGTGCTCATGGGCCACTCAGCCGAGGACGCGCCGGACCGTCGCCAGGAGCTTGTCCGGATCGAAGGGTTTCACGAGCCAGCCGGTGGCGCCTGCTTCCTTGCCCGCCTGCTTCTTGTCGAGGCCCGATTCGGTCGTGAGCATCAGCATCGGCGTGAACCGGTAGTGATCGAGGGCGCGCAGCGAGCGCACGAGCTCGATGCCGTCCATGCCGGGCATGTTCACGTCCGTGAGCACGAGATCCGCTCGGGAGTCCTGCGCCTTCGCGAGGCCGTCCTGGCCGTCCACGGCCTCGATGACGTCGAAGCCAGCACTCTTCAGGGTGAAGGCGACCATCTGGCGGAGGGACGCCGAATCGTCCACAGCGAGGATCGTTGCCACGTTCAGGCTCCTTGCGTCTGCACGAGAGGAAGGGCGTCGGCGTGCGCGAGTCCGAGACGTCTGGCCGCCACGGCGAAGGCTTCGGAGGGCGCCTCGAGCACGATCTCGATCTCCAGCGCCCGGGCCGAGCGGCACGCGCTCGCGAGGGACTGCATCGCAGCCGTGTCGACGCGTCGGACGGAGTGGGCGTCCAGGACCACCCGTCGCGCGCCGGTTTCGAAGGCATGAAGCAGGTCGAGCGTCATGGCCCGGACGATCGGAAGCGTCGCCGTTTCCGGCAGCTCGATGCGAACGGGGTCGGGGGGCGGCGTCATGTCGATGGCTTCCCGATGCGTTCCAGGGGCGACGTTCGTGTCGCAGGAAGAGGAGTCGGCGCTGCCGAGGCTTCCTTGATGGCTGTCAGTTTCCGATGCCTTCGGCGTCCGTCAGGCTGCCCGGACACCGTGTCCTGGACGTCTCCTGGCCTGTCCGTCCGCAGCTCCTGGTGACGTGGACCCATGCTGGACACCCGCACGATTCCGCTTCGTCGGACCGGAAATCGGAGGGCGTTGCCGCGGATCGGATCAGGGCATGCCCGTAGGGGCGATTCAGGGAATCCCCCCAGTGATTTCCCGCGCGCTCGAACGAGTGCCGTACACGGGGGGTGGGATCTGCGCCAGGATCCGAAGCCCATGGCGGAGCATGTGCCGCGCGGTCCCGGCGACGTGGGAGTCGCTGGTCGACGGAGCAGGGGATCGGATGGTTCGACCGCGCACCGCGCACCGCGCACCGCGCGACGCGTCCGAACGGTCGCTGGAGGAGGGTGGTTGCGTCGGCGTTCGCCGGATAGGGCAGCGGGCTCTCAGGAGGTCTTCACGGACCCGGCCAGCGCTTCGAGGAGGGCCAGTGCGGCCGCGCCCCCGAGGTGAGTCGGCTGGAAGCGACTGCCTGCGCTGAAGCGACGGATCGTCTCCGACGCCAGGGCGGTTTCGCCCACGTAGCCCATGGACCACTGCGAGAACGAGCGCTCAGCGCATTCCTCGTAGAGGAGGAGCTGAGGGTCCTGGTGCCGATCGTCGCGGCAGATCCTCGCGTAGATCTCGTTGACCGCGGCGCGCCCCCCCTCCAGGCACTGCAGGAAGTATTCGCTACTGAAGGTGAGCAGGCCCGTCACGTCGGCCACGCTGTTGTGGCGTCGGGCGGAAGAGAGGATGCCTTCGATCATGGAGAGCCCGAAGCCGGGTGCGGTCCGGCTGGCATAGATGGCACGGACGAGTCGCTGAGGCATGGGGATCGCTCATCGGGTAGCTTCCCGATCGATGGTCGGCCGGCTTCTCGCGTTCTTGAGCGCGGGGACCAATGTGCTCCGTGCGCGACTCGGGGTGGTCTGGAGGAGCGGAGCGTTCCGCGGCAGCGGTGGTCAGCGAGTCGGTTCGCTGGGTTGCGCACCGCCCTTCGAGACGCGGTTGCACAATCTCCTGGTATGGATCGGGTGCCGCCGGTCTCGGCTCGCCCGCCGCGGCGACGAACCGAATGCACGACTCGTTGTCGACGTCAGAACCGTTCCCCTGACTGCGCGCGATCCGTTCAGGGACACCTTCCGGAGCCGCGTGGAGTCCTCGGGCCTGGCGCCGACCGGGGAGACGGCGAGCTTGCGATCCACGTCGCCTGCCGGAGGTCTTGCTGAGCGATCGCCGGGGCGCGAGGGCGGGAGCTTTCGAAGGGGGTCAAGGCTTGCGCAGGGGCTTGCAGGACGATGGTCTTCTCCCGTGCAACCCCGGATCTCGGAACGAAACGAGGCTCGGGAACTGGCCCGGGTCGGCAGATGCTGACGAAGCCATGATGCCGACCCGATGTCCGCCGCCTCGAGATTGGCGCCCTGCGGGCGTGATCGCCGAGGTCGACCAGCCCCGTCAGCGCGAGCCGACTCCTCCGTTCGCCAGCGTGAGCGCAGCCCGGAGTTCCGTGAGCCCGAAGGGCTTGAGCAGCACGCGTCCGCGGTACTCCGGCGGCAGCGTCCGCTCGAGGTTTCCCGTGATCAGGACGAAGCGTTCGATGGGAAGGCGCTGTTCTCGGGCCCACTCCATGGCGATCTCGACGCCGTTCCGGCCATGTCCGAGGTCGAAGTCGATGAGACAAGCATCGAACCCGGCGGTCTCCAGACAGCCCAGGGCGGCGGAAGCGGTTGCTGCCGACTCGTGCTCGACTCCCAGGCGCTTGAGGAGCAGCCCGATGGTGGAACGCGCCATGTCGTCGTCGTCGAGGAGCAGCACGCGCGCGGGAAGGTGTCCGATCTCTTCTTCTTCCTGATCGCTGGACCATGCCTGGAGTGGCTCCTCCTCCACGGGCAGCCACAGCGTCATCACCGTTCCCTCGTGCCCCGTTTCTTCCACGATCAGCGAGCCGAACTGGTCCTGCGCGTAGCGCTTCGCCAACGCGAGCCCGAGTCCAGTTCCACCCTGGGATTGTTTGCTCGTCACGAACGGTTCGAAGAGCGATTCACGCAGCTCCTCCGGAATCCCGTGCCCGTGATCGATCACGCGGACGCCGACGCGGGCGGGGTCGAAGACGAGTTCGATCCGGACCTCCGGCGGGTCCCGTCGATCGGCAGCGAGTCCGTTGCTGACCAGGTTGGAGACCACGTGATAGAGCCGCTCGGCATCTGCCCGGACCCAGACCGGCGTGCCGCCGCCGATTCGCGAGAGATCGACTCGACCCTGCTTGCTCCCGGCCATGGCCCCCGCCTCCCGCGAGAGCCACTCCAACAGCTCCACGGGCTCGAGTCTCGCAGCCCCCTGGCGGGCGAGGTCCAGGATGCTTCGGGTCATGCCGCCGATCCGGTGGGCCGCCGACCCGATGGAAAGCGCGGCTTCCTGCAGCTGGGTGAGCGCACCCGCGATGGAGGGATCGCCTGGCGGAAGGGCCCCGGCGAGATCCTCGACGTCCAGGGAGAGGTGCTCCGCGAGCGCGAGGATCGACTGGAGCGGGTTGTTCACCTCGTGTGCGAACGCGGCAGCGGCGTTCCCGATCGTCGAAAGTCGCTCAAGACGCAGATTCCGCTCGGTCGCGCGGATGGCTCGCTTGCTGGCGGCTCGCTCCCGGCGTCGGCTTTCCCTGAGTCGCTGTTTGCTCACCTCCATCGTCTGGAATACGCGTCGATTGAACTCCGACACGATGGCTTCCGAGACGGAGACCGGCGGGTTGCCCTCGATGCGGAGGGCGAGCGAACGAGCCCCTTCCGGATCCGTCGAAGCCGCTTCCTGCACCACGAGTTTCGCCAACTCGTCGACCAGCTGGGGGTCGAAGGTCCAGCCGCTGAGGAACAGTCGGTCGGCCTCCTCCCGTGGGGGCGTTCCGTTCGCGCTCGCTTGCTGATCGAGACCGAACAGGGCGCAGGAGAACACCTCGGTCCTGGCCAGGATGAACCATTCCTGCTCGAAGCCGCTTCCAGGCTGGATCTGGAAATGCTGAACTTCCACGGCGTCCGGAATCTGATCGCGGGTGAAGATCGCGACGCGGCGCTCCGCGGTGGCGAGCATGTCCGTGTAGCGCGCGACTTCGCTGCGCCAGTTGCTCGCGTACTGAAAGCCCGTGACGATGACCCCGCGCAAGGTCTGCTCGGCGACCATGTCCTCCAGGACGTGGGACAGATCGACGAGCGTGGCTTTGCTCAGGAGCTGGAGCGGCACCCGCCCTGCAGCAGTTTCACAGAAGGATGAGCACAGCGCTGGAACCGATGGACGCTCAGCCATGTAGGAGTGGCCTGTTGCAGCGAAGTGTGGCGCGTCCGTGCGACAGGGAAATGCGTCGGTGGGGCAGCTCGCTCTTCCGTCGCGGCCATCGGCGACCACTGCGACGATTTTGCAATGATAGCAATCGCTTCCTGATGCGAGGTAGGGCGATTCCCTGAATCCGAGCCCGTGTTCACCGCGAGCGGTCGGGCGCGTCGACGACCGTGGGCAGACGCCCATCTGGTCCGAGGTGGGGCACTCGGCGCAAGGCTTGCCTTCCGGCAAGCGATGCGCGCGGACGATCCCGGCAGGGTGGGGCGGCAGCCGATCGCCGGGTCTGTTTCAGCCGGCTCGTCCATGCGAGAGAGTGGCGGGCCGTCAGGCTGAGGAAGCGGATTCCCGCGCCCGCTCGTTCCGCCCCCCGAAGCCTTCCCTCGGAATCCGAAGGAAGACGCGCGGCAGGGTCGGAGGTCGGCGAAGCAAGTCCCGCTGCCCAAGGCCGTTACGTCCCGAGTACCCGATGTAGCTCGGCACTAAGGGAGGCCATGTCCATGGGCTTTCGGAGCCGGCCCCGAAACCCGTGCGTACGGTACTCCGCGAGGATCGCATTCTCCGTGTATCCACTCGCGATGATCCCGGCCACATTCGGGTCCACGGCCAGCAGGCGTCGGAGCGCTTCGGGTCCGCCCTCCCTGCCGGGCAGGGTCAGATCGAGGATCACCGCGTCGTAGCGCTGTCCGCGGTCCTGCTCCTGCCGGTACATCCTGACCGCCTCCTCGACATCCCGGGCGACGTCGCAGGCATAGCCGAGCCGCTGCAGCATTCGCTGCAGTAGAACCCGGAGAGCCTCGTCGTCGTCGAGTACGAGGAGTCGGCCCGCGCCCCGAAGCACCTCGGGGTGTCCAGCCTTCGCGGGAAGTGCCTTCACGCCCGGAAGGAGGATCTCGAAGGTCGTCCCGATGCCCTGTCGGGAGTGGACCCGGATCCGGCCGTTGTGCGCGGCGACAATCGAGAAGGAAGTGGACAGGCCGAGGCCGGTGCCGGTTTCCTTCGTGCTGAAGAAGGGATCGAAGATCTTTGCGAGCATCTCTTCCGGGATGCCGATTCCTTCGTCGGCCACCGCGATTCGAACGTACTCCCCACCCTGGAGTTCGAACTCGTTCTGGTGAGAGAGCGTCACATTGCCCGCCGTGATGCGGATCGTTCCCCCGGACGGCATGGCCTGTACCGCATTGATCACGAGGTTGTTGATCACCTGGCTCAGCTGGCCGAGATCGCCGTCCACGCGATGCAGGTTCTCCGCCACGTCGAAGCGGCATTCCGCCCGTGTTCCGCGCGTGACGAAACGGGCGGAGTCGAGGAGGAGATCCCTGAGATCCGAGACCTGCCGGTTCGGCGTCGCCCCCTTGGCGAAGGTCATCAATTGATGCGTCAGGCCCTGGGCCCGGATCGCGGCGTCCTCGACGTCCCGGAGCACCTCCCGGAGCTCTGGATCCTCAGCCGGAATCTCGTGGGCCAGCGACAGGTTCCCGGTGATCGCGGCGAGCAGGTTGTTGAAGTCGTGGGCGATGCCCGCGGCCAGCGTTCCGATCGACTCGAGCCGCTCGGACTCGGCGACCCGGTCCTCCAGTCGCTTCCGGTCCGTGATGTCGATGTGCGACCCGCGCATGCGGACTGGATTGCCCGAGTCGTCCGTGACTACCGACGCCTGGGCCAGGATCCAGCGGTAGGTGCCCTCCTTGTGCTGCATGCGGAAGACGACGCGATAGGGCGCCTCCGGATTCCGGATCTTCGCGTCGATCCGTTCCAGCGTGGGGGCCAGGTCGTCCGGATGGACCCGGCTTCGCCATTCCTCGAAGACGTGCTCGATCTCGCCGGGTGCGTAGCCCAGCTGGGCCTTCCACTCGTCCGAGTAGCGAACCTCGTCCGTGAGCAGATCCCAGTCCCACAGGCCGACTCCGCCCGCTTTCGTGGCCTCGTTCAGACTCTCGAGTGTGTCGCGGAGTTGGTGTTCCCGCGTACGCGCGAGCGAGACGTCGAAGCCGGTGCTGACGAAGTACTCGCCGACCGGAAAGCTCACCATCCGGAGCGTCTGCCCGGTCGCCGGGAACTCCTCTTCCCACTCCCTGGGCCGCCCCGTCGCGAGGATCTCTTCTACGACCGGCCGGAACCGCTCGATCACGTCCGAGCCCGGAAAGATCTCCTCTGCGGTCTTTCCGGCGACCTCGTCCAGTCGATACCCCCAGCTGGTGAGGGCCGGTCCGTTCGCGTCCATGAGCTTCCAGGACTGGATCTCCCCGCGACCATCGCGGACGACCTCCCAGATGTGGACCTCGACGAGACCGTGCTCGAACAGGCTTCGATACAGGAGGTCCTGGCGAAGGGGCCCGCTCCGGCGCGTCTCGTCCAGTGACCCATCGTCGGTCGGCGTGGTCAACGGGGCTCGGCCTTCTGTCCGTCCGGCAAGTCGGATGAAAGCTAGCCGTTCTCCGGCCACCCCGCCAGACGGCGGATTCCCCGGCCTGTCGAACTGGCCCCCCGCAGGATGCCTGGTTCCGTCCGCGATGCCTCAGGATCGAGGGCGATTCGGTCCGGATCCCGGCGTGGGAGGCTGCTTCCGGGCCACGGCGGGCGCAGGTCTTCCTGTCTCGCTTCTGCCCGAAACGCGAGAGAGAGCCTGGTTCCCGAGCGGTCGCTGAAGGTGCGAAGTGCACCCTCCTGGCTCGCGCATACCCCCGCGACCACGGCCAGCCCCAGGCTCCGGCCGGTCTCCTTGGAGGTGACATAGGGGGCGATGATCAATTCGCGGAGTCGCTCAGGAATCCCGGGGCCGCGATCGAAGACGACGACTTCGAACGCCTCGCCCGGGTGGATCAGTTAGTCGGCGAGCTGGGTGCCGCTCCGGTTCGGATCCAGCCGACGCGCCGACACTTCCATCTTGGCGCTTCCGGCCGCCTCGACGGCATTGTGCACGAGCTCGCGGAGTGCGAGCTCCACCTGATCCTCCGCAGCCCTCACGTGGGCGGGTTCGCCGCGGGGCCGGAATCGGACGCCCTCGCCGGTACTCACGCGTCTCGCGATCTCTTCCAGATCTCCGGACCGCTCCGCCAGCGAGCTGGTGCCGGAGAACGCGAGCATGCGAGCGGCGAGGAGAGGTCCTCGTTCGGACGCCCTTTCGAGGTCGTCGTGAAGCTCCTCCCGCTCATCCGGATTCACGGAGATCCTCAGCAGCTCAAGGTTACCCCGGACCAACTGCAGGAAGTTGTTGAAGTCGTGTGCGATCCCCCCTGCGAGGTGGCTCATTGCGTGCATCCGGTCCTCGAGCTGCTCGTTCAGACGAAGGATCGTGGCGTTTCGTTCCGTGACATCGGACGGAGCGGGAAGCTCGGCAATCTTCGGGACCAGCCTCCAGAGCACGAAGGCGGTGGCTCCGGACGCCATGGCCGTCCCCAGCTTGGCGATGCCCTCCAGGCCGTAGTGAGGAATCCAGATCACGAGCAGGGACAGGAGGTGCGTGACCCCGCAGGTCACGATGAATACGACGAACAGCTGCGGAATCCCTCGGTAGTTGAAGGAAGGCCTGCGCCGGAGGATCGCGATGGGAATCGCGAGGTATGACGCCGCGATGGCGAGATCGGAGATCACGTGAATCGCGAGGAAATCGGGACGCCAGACGTAGCACATACCGTGCGGCATGAACCCTTCCGTACTGAAGAAGGATGTGGAGCCGTTCATGCAGGAATCCTTGTCGTCGATGCTCGTGGTGCTTCGCTTCCCGAAATGGCGCGTTGATCCGCCCCGAAGAGAGCCGTGCGAACGGATGGGCCGTCGGAGTGTTCCCTTCCAACATACGCGGCGGCGCGCAGGGTCTCTACGATCTGTCCGTGAAACGGATAGTGTCGAACGCCGCGCCCGAGACAGGTCGGCACTTTGGTCTTCCGTCCGCCGCGACGGCGTTCCTCGGCTCGTCTTTTCCGCTCTTCTCCGTCCTCTTCTTTGGCAGCCTGGTGTCCTGCGGTTCCTGAATCCCGGACTCTCGGCCGAACGGCTGGAGACCGTGCTCGACCCTTCAGCACTGTTCTAGCTAGGGGGCCTGCGCCGGCGAAGCCGGCGGCTGCCATGACGGGATCGTCTCGAGCCCGGTCGGGAGCGGATTCCACTTGGGTGTGGACGGAGCATAGACGGGTGCCCTCAGGGCATTTCCCGATGCGAGTCGAGGGAATCGCCCGAAGGGCGGGGCGACGACGGCGTCCCATACTTTTGGCGTCCGGTATCCAGTCGTACGGACACCCCAGGCCGGCCGGGGAGCCTCTCCCTCCCCCGATCCTCCGCCCCGGCCGGCCTGGTCTCCTCCGCCCTGGACCTTCCCCGTTGCTCGCCCGCCCCGGAGTCG
>JAZBPF010000614.1:0-6249 GCA_036351515.1 Pseudomonadales bacterium
GCGAGCGTCAGGCCCAGGGCCGAGGCCAGCAGGAGCAGGCTCGCGGGGCGCTTGAGGGAGTGCTGGTCCATGGTCGTTCTCCTCGGGTTCCGGCGGTTCGGCCGGTTCGTTGAACTCGTAGGCAGGAACGCCGCTCGCGGCCTTCCGTTGACCGGAAAACGTGAACTGCGTCACGAAACGGAGCGCTTGACGCAGGTCATGGGCGTGGCGGCCCCGACGCGCCATCAATGGAGCCCGCGGGGCGTGGCCCCGCCGGAGTACCGACACGGGAGATGCAGACCATGAACGACCAGGGACGCAAGGAGGTCCAGCCCGCCCGCGCGGCCGGGGGCTTCCCCTTTCTCGACCGGGATTTCGACGACATGTTCGAGGGCTTCTTCCGGCCCATGCGCGGCCTCGCGCGGGGCGCAGGGCCGCTCGCGCCGGCGCTGGACGTGACCGAGCACGACGACCACTACCTCGTTCACGCGGAGCTGCCGGGCTTCCGCAAGGAGGACATCAAGGTCTCCCTCGACCGGGGTCAGCTGTCCATCGAGGCGGAGACGAAGCGCGAGGAGAAGGGCGAGGGTGGCCGACCGATCCTCCGGGAGCGGCGCTACGGGCGCTTCGTGCGCTCCCTCGACGTCGGCGACGGCATCCAACCGGAGAAGATCCAGGCGCGCTACGAGGACGGCGTGCTGGAGATCACCGTGCCGAAGGTGGCGCCGAGCAGCCCGGAGGTGAAGCGGATCCCGATCAGCTGAGCCGCTCCCCCGTGAGACCGTCCGCGGACGCGGGCCGCTCGCGCCCGACGCCGGCGGCTCCTTGACGGAGCCCGCCGGCGACGCGCCGACTCCGTCCCCGGGCCGCGAGACGATCGCGGACCGGGCGTCCGCCCATGCGGGCCTGCCCGGGGCGCCGGCGCACGCCGAGGGGGTCCTGCGCGGGGCCGGGATCGACCCCGACCGGCTGTCCATCCAGCGGCTCGGCCGTGGGCCGGTCCGCGCCGTCGCACCGGCCTGGGCCGCGCGCCTGGCCGGTGGCTGCCTGCTCTGGGCGGGCCTCCTCGCGCTCGGCGATCGCCTCCCGGCCCCCGTCGCCGCCGGGGCGAACCTCGTCGCGGGGCTCCTGGTCCTGCAGGCGGCCTGCGACGCCTTCGTGACCGCCACGGAGCGCCTGGCGGCGCGCCGCCGCTGGGATCACTACGTCGCCGGGACCGTGGCGGAGATCCTCGCGACGCTGCCCGAGTTCACGGTGATCGCCTTCCTCGTGACCGTGAGCCCGCTCACGGCCTTCGTGACGGCCCTGATCACGATCTACGTGAACGCGATGGTGTTCAGCATCTATTCCTACTTCCTGCCGAAGGACCGCCGCGGCCGCTTCCTCATGCCCGAGCCGATCACGAGCGCCGGGACCCAGCTGCTCATCGCCGGTGCGGCCATCGGCCTGATCGTGGGTCTGGTCATGCTCGCCTTCGCCGCCACGGGGCACCCCAAGCAGGTGTTCGCACCGCCGGACCTCCTCGGCCTGGGAACGATCCTGCTCGCGATCTTCGCCGTCTACCTGACGAAGCTGCTGCGCGGCTACGCCTCGGAGGAGGACGCGGTGCGGACCGCCCTCGAGCTCTCCGACGCCGACGTCGCCCGGCGCCGGGCGCAGGTCTACCGTGAGGTGCACCGTTCGCCGGCCTGGCTGCTCTCCGGGCTCTTCGCGATCGGCGTGGGGGGCGCCCTCCTCGGCGGGCACCTGGTCTCCGCCTTCGCCGAGACGGCCCTCTCGGGCCTCGGACTCAACGGCACGCTGACCGCGCTCGTCCTCGCGGCGAGTGCGGGCATGAGCGAGTACGTGATCCTCTGGCACGCCCATCGGCGGCAGGAGTACGGCATCGCCCTGGCCAACGCCTTCGGCGGCATCACCCAGGTCATGTTCCTCGTGCTGCCCTTCACGCTGCTGGCGATCGCGGGCTATGAGCTCCTCACCGGCGCGGCCCATCCGGAGCTGCCGCTCGCCTTCACGATGCCGAACGTGCTCCTGCTGCTGTTCCTCTTCCCGACCTTCTTCGTCCTCGCGGAGCTCCTGGAGGAGAATCACACGCTGGGGATCCTGGACACGACGATCCTGGTGGCGATCTTCGGCCTGCTGCTCCTGCTCCTCGTGACCTACGGGGCCCATCCGCCGAACGGGTCGCCCGCCGCCGGCGGATGATGCGCCGCGATCCCGTCGTTACAATCCCCCGGCAACCCACCCGCGCGAAGGGAGTCGTCCGTGAAAGACATCAAGAACGTCCTGGTCGTCATGGACAAGCCGAAGCACGATCAGGTCGCGTTCCGACGGGCCCTCGGGCTCGAGCGGACCTCTCCGATGCACCTGCATCTGACCGCGTTCTGCTACCACCCCATGTACGACCAGACCGAGGTCTTCGACACGCATCAACGGAGCGAGATCAAGAAGGACCTCGTGCACGACCGGGAGCGCTGGCTGCGCGACCAGGTGCTCGACGCGAAGGCCGTCTACGAGAACGTGACCCTCGAGACCGTCTGGACCAAGGAGCTCGCGGACTGGGTCGTCGAGAAGGCGGGTTCGGGCAAGTACGACCTCGTCATGAAGACCGTGCACAAGAGCCAGACGCTCACGCACACGCCGTCGGACTGGACGCTCCTGCGCGAGTGCCCGGCGCCGGTGCTCCTGTGCACGAAGAAGCGCTGGCCGAAGACGCCGCAGATCCTCGTGGCCCTCGACCTCAAGCGCAGCGACCGCTCGCACAAGCGCCTGAACGTGAAGGCGCTCGACGCGGCGTCCTGGTTCGCCGAGAAGCACGGCGGGCAGATCCACTGCGTCTACGCGATCGAGGTGTCGAACGTCCTCTCGGACCTCGACATCATCAACCCGCGCAAGATCCAGAAGGACGCGAAGGACAAGGCCCAGGCGGCCCTCGACGACCTCCTCGGGCCCTACGACATCCCGAAGAGCCGCGTGCACATGCCCATCGGCAAGGTGGGCCAGGCCGTGAACAACGTCGCCGCGAAGGTGAAGGCCGACCTGCTGGTGATGGGCACCACGGGCCGGACCGGCGTGAAGGGCCTCGTGCTCGGCAACGCCGCAGAGAAGGTCCTGGTGCGCGCCGGCTGCGACATCCTCGCCCTCAAGCCCTGAGGCTCGCTCCGCGGCCGGCCGCTCCGGCCGGCCGCGGAGCACCGATCACGGAACCTCGAAGCCGTCCGGCGCCGCCTCGCGGACCTGGTCGATCATCTCCCCGTAGAAGCCGTGCGGATCGTGGGGGTCCCGCCAGGGGCTCCAGCCGTGGGCGCCGTTCTCGCCGTACTCGAAACGCGCCGGATAACCGAGGTTCTCGCCGGTGGTGAGGAACTTCTCGAGCTCGTAGACGGCCTGCTCGAGGTAGAAGTTGTCGCGCCGGCCCGTGAACACGTTCAGCTTGCCGGCGAGCTTCGGGCCGAGCTCCTCCCAATGCTCCTGCAGGTGCCGGTTCAGGTCGTAGCGCGCGATGGCGGCGTCGGCCGTCTCGCGGTGGATCTCCCCCGTGAGCGGATCCCAGAGCGGCGCCGGATAGCCGTCCTCGCCGACGGGCGCGTAGGTCGCGTTCCAGGCCGCCCACTGGCCGCCGGAGCGATAGCGGGTCCCCACCACCTCCTCCCAGCGGTTCTCGTTCTCCATGGTGTAGCGCACGCGGCCGTCCACGTCCCGGGCGCCGGGGATGGGCACGCGCAGCCAGTCGTGCTCGCGCCAGTAGGCGTTCTCGCCGTCGTACAGGTCCACGAGCTGGTAGTAGTGGAAGTCCACCTGGTCCGGATAGAAGACCCAGGCGCCGCCGAAGTCGTCCGGATAGAGGACCTGCTGGGCGATGGACTCCCAGCCGCCGGTGGATCCCCCCGTGAGGATCCGCGCCCAGGGCTCGCCGATGCCCCGGAACTCGGCCTCCAGCGCCGGAATCAGCTCCTTCACGATGGCGTCCCCGTAGGGGCCGTGGTTCTCCGAGTTCACCGCGTAGGAGTCGTCGTAGTAGGGCGTCGGATGCTGGATCGTGACCAGCAGGAAGCGCGGGAAGTCGTCCCCGGTCCACGCCTCGTGGAGCTCCAGGCCACGTCGTTCCCGATCCGTCGGCGCGTCGGGGTCCACGACGTCTCCGGGCTCGAGGAAGCCCCCGGGCGGCGCCGTGGAGAAGTGGCCGTGCTGGATCACCAGCGGGTAGCGGCGGTCGGCGTCGAGCTCGAAGCCCCGGGGCACGAGCACGCGCGCACCGATGCGCATGGGGCGCCCCCAGAACTCGGACACCCGCTCGGAGACGATCTCGAAGTTCTTCACCCACGCGGTCTCCGCCGGGGGCTCGATCGGCGGAATGACCTGGTCGAGGACGAGACGCACCACCGAATCCTCGGACGGGTCGATGCGCACGCGCTGCGGGGCCGAGTGCAGGTTGCCCGGGGAGCGGTGCCACTTCTGCCCCTCCCCCTGGTCCATGTGCAGCTTCACGACGTGCCCGTCGGCCCGCTCGAAGGTCGTGTAGACGTTGAGCCAGGCCTGCACCCAGTACTCGCCGGGCGGCACGTCGGCGAGCGAGTCCAGGGGATAGCCGAGGGCCTCCGCGTCCACGGTCACGGCCTCGCCGTCCGCGAGGCCGTCCACGGACACCCCGAGGAGCTGCGAGGACCGCTCCACGTCGTCCACCACGAAGTCCTCGGTCCGGGAGATCGCGAGGATCACGCGCCCGTCCCAGGGACCGGTGCGCTCCGGGGCGTCGATGCGCACCTCGAAGCGGGTGGCCGCCGCCGTGGGCGCGAGCAGGACGAGGAGCAGGGAGAGCAGCAGGGGTACGGGACGCACGAGAATCCTCCGAGCCGATGTGAAGCATCCCGGAATCTGCCCGCTTTCCCCTCCGCGCGCCAGCGACTCGACCCTCTGGGTGGAAAAAAGCCTCTCCGGATCAGAGACCTGAAGAATCTTCGGACGCTTTCCGCACGAACGTCGCTTGTGTTCCCGAGCCTTCTTCGCTCAGGACCAGCAGGGACAGGTGACGACCATGGAACAGCAGAACCCTCGACGGACCCCGGTCCGGCTCCGGCAGGCCTCGCGGCTCTTCGCCGTGACGCTCCTCGCGACGGCACTCGCCGCCTGTGGAGGGGGCGGCAGCAGTGGTGCGGATCCCGCGCCGAACCCCAACCCGAATCCGACGCCCAATCCGAATCCGAATCCGAATCCGGAACCGAACCCGAACCCGAATCCGAATCCGACGCCCGGCACGGACACGGACGGGGACGGCCTCTCCGACGCCCAGGAAGCCACCATCGGCACCTCCCCGGACCTCGCCGACACGGACGGCGACGGCCTGGACGACAACGAGGAGGTCACGAGCGGCGGCTTCGACCCGCTGATCGCCGACATCCCGAAGCTCTCCATCGAGGTGATCGGCGCACCGACGATCCAGCTCGAGACCCAGGACACGACGAGCAATACCGCCGCCGAGTCCTACACGGCGAGCTTCGCCCAGGGCCAGCAGTCGAGCTACTCGCAGACGGACACCACCGCGACCTCGGCCACGATCGAGACCAGTGCCCGGGTCTACGCGGAGGCCGAGGTCTCCGGCGGGATCACGGGGCCGAGCGGTTCCTCCAAGGTCGGCGCCGAGGCGAGCGTCTCCGCCTCGGCCACGGTGGACAAGTCCACCTCGGTCACCTCCACGGCCGCCCGCGACTCGCGCCGGGAGTTCGGCCGGCTCCGCTCCGCCGAGCAGACCGGCACGCGCGTCGTCACCGGCGGCTCCCTGCAGACCACGCTGCGGATCCGCAACGTCTCGAACCTGACCTTCGAGCTGTCCCGGGTCGAGGTGATCGCCAAGCGCCTCGGTGCGGACAGCGAGACCTTCCAGCCCATCGGCACCCTACGCATCGAACTGCCCACGCCGCAGGAACTCGCGAACGGGCAGGAGATCCAGCAGATCGTCACGACGGACTCCGCGTCCACGGACCTGCTCCGCGAGCTCATGGCCAACCCCACGGGCCTGCAGTTCACGGTCGCGAACTACGTCCTCGACCGCGTGGGCAACGAGGAGGGCCGCAGCTTCGCGCGCCTGAACCAGGACGTCTCGGCCCAGACGGCCCAGGTCGTGATCGACTACGGCGCCAGCGCCCCGAACGGTGTCGACACGGTCGAGCAGTTCATGGTCGCGACCAACGTCGAGCGGGAGCCAGGCACCCTGGAGGCCCTCGGCGTACCCATGTCCCGCGTGCTCGGCGAGATCCTCGAGGTGCCCTACGC
>JAZBPF010000615.1:0-5938 GCA_036351515.1 Pseudomonadales bacterium
GGCCTGCGCACCGTCGGCGAGCTCCTGCGCCTGCCCCGCGGCCCCCTCGCCCGCCGCTTCGGCAAGGACCTCCTGGAGCACCTCGACCGGCTCACCGGTCGCCGCCCGGATCCGCGCGAGACGGTCACCCCGCCGCCGCTCTTCAGCTCCACGGTGCACTTCCTCGAGGACGTCGAGCACACCGCCGGTCTCGCCTTCCCCATGCAGCGCCTCGCCGGCGAACTGGCCGACTGGCTGCGTCTGCGCCAGCTCACCACGGACCGCCTCGACTGGCGTCTGCGCCATCCGCGCCACGGCGAGCTGCGCCTGCAGGTCCGCTTCGCGAGTCCCCAGCAGGAGCGCGACCGGCTGCTCGAGTTCAGCCGCCTGCAGCTCGAACGCGACCCGTCGCTCCCCGCCGTCGCCAGCCTGGAGCTGCGCGTCACGCGCCTGAGCCGCAGCGAGGGCGGCGCCGAGACCCTGTTCGCAGGCCCGGGAGAGGACGGCGCCGCGCACGAGGATCCGGCGCTCCTCGTCGATCGCCTGCGCGCCCGCCTCGGCGACGAGATCTGCCGCAGCGTGCTCCCGGCCGACGACCATCGACCGGAGCACGCCTGGCGGCCAGCCCCGCCGCGACCTCCCCGCCGAGACGGGAGGATCTCGCCGCCCCGGGGTGCCGCACCGCCCGACGGCCCCCGTCCCCTCTGGCTCGTCGAACCACCGCAGCCCCTGGCTGTGCGCGAGGGCCGCCCCTTCCGCCATGGCCCCCTCGAGCTCTGCCGCGGCCCGGAGCGCATCGACGCCGGCTGGTGGGACGCACCGCCCCCGGGAGGCGCGCACGCATCAGCCGCCCCGGAGGAAGCGACCGCGGCTAGGCGAGAGGCCCCTTCCGGAGCAGGCATCATGACCGGGGGCGTTTCCGGAGGGACGGCGCCCCGGATGCAGACAGAATCCCCACCCCGGTCCCTCGCCACCACCCCCCGCGACTACTGGGTGGCTCGCCATCCGGACGGCAGCCACTACTGGATCTTCCGCGAACTCGACGAGGGAGGCTGGTTCCTGCACGGGATCTTCGCCTGATGGATCACCGAGGGCCTGCGGAAACGAATTTCTTAGAAAGGCCGTCAGCTGCGTGCGATTCCTCATCTGGTTTCGAAAAAGCACCGCACCCTGACCTCCATTCCCGAGCTGCATGAGGAATGATCAATCAAGGAGATAGATGACTTTTTCAGATCCATTCGAGCACATGGGGAGGAGGAACGGGCGGCTTCGCCTCCCGTGGCAGCAGCGCATCCCGCTCCGGGCATGCCACAGGAACGCGACGTTCGGGTACGGCCGCGCCCATTGCGGCAACGCGCCGGCCACGGCCGGGAGCGGAGCTCTGCGGACGACGTCAGCTCCCGGCACGGGTGGCCAGGAACAGTTCCGCGCCCTGAAGACAGCGAGCCAGAAAGGCACCGTCCTCGATCTCACCGAGCACGGGCCAGGGGCCGACGCTGTCCGGGGGAACCGTCATCTGGGTCTGGTGAGCCTCCAGGGCGCTGCCCTTGCTCTCCAGCTGCTGCGCGCCCAGCGCGACACGGACGAGCCGCGGCCGGCTGCCCTCACGCGGCGCGAGCAGTGTGCGTCCCAGGGCACGCCACCAGCGCGGATACCAGAACCAGATGAAGTACTCGAAGGTCTCGATCTCCGGAAAGGCACGGAGAACGTCGTTCGTGATGCGCCAGGCCGCGGCGTGCTCGCGGTGGGATTCCAGCCGGCAAGGCACGTAGACCTCCGCGGGCCCCGTTTCCCGGACGATGGACGAAAGTCGTGCCGCGATCTCCGGTGCCGTACGAGCATCGATGCCCCCGCCATGGTCGAGCAGGATCACCCGATCGCGCTCGACCCCGAGCCGGGTACAGGCGCGCACGAACTCCTCCCGTCGCGCCGCGGCGAGCCGTTCCGCGGGCCACGCGGGGTCCGTGTGCGAATCGCGGCCGTCGGAGAGGGCCACGACCGTCACCGGCGTCTCCCGAGCACGCTTGAGCGCGATCGTTCCCCCGCAGCCGAGGGTCTCGTCGTCCGGATGGGGCGCCACGACGAGTGCCGGACGCTGCGCGGCACTCGTGGAGACGTCGGTGGCACAACGGCGCAGCAGACGATGCAACGAAGAGAGACGCCCGTACGCGGAGCGGTGGAGTGCCGGAGCGGAATGATTCAGCATGCATTCCTCCTGCGAGGAGCCCCTTCCGGAATCCGCTGCACGACGCGATGCCCCGTCGAGCGCGGGGCACCCGGGACGAGGGCCGGCCGAGCTCCCGGCGAGCACTTCACGGAATGTTCTCCCGATGCCTCGAGCCCACCGGCAGCACATCCTCTTCACTCTCCCCGATCTGCACCCGGGCGGCGGTCAGGTCAGCATCCTGCGGACTGCCGGAGAACTCGCGCGTCGCGGGTACCGCATCACAGCGTTGACCGTGTGGCGGGACACGCCGCCGAGCATGCTCGACGCCTACCGGGCGACCTTCGACCGGGTCGAGTCGCTGCAGCTTCGCAGGAGCCGGCCCGACCGGGCCCTGGTCCGGTTGCGACGCCTCATGCGGGAACTCGATCCCGATCTCGTGCATGCCACCAACACTCCCTGGGATCTGCGCATGGCCGTCGTCGGCGCGCGCATGGCGCGCGTACCGATCGTCAACACGTTCACGAGCATGCTCTTCGGGGACATGCGCACGCTCGCCCGGCGGCTGGAGCGACGCTGCTTCCGCGGGCACCTGCACGGGGCGGTCGCGGTCTCCCCGGTGGTCATGGATTCCTGGGCCGCGGTCATGGACGCCTACGAGATTCCCGTCGACTACCGGAGGACCATTTCTCCGGGCATCCTGCCCTTCCCGCTCGAGCCGGCCGCGCGAGCCGATGCTCGGAGGCGACTCCGGGAGGAACACGGCATCGACGAGCGGGCGACCGTGATCGTCAATCTCGCTCGCCTCGTACCGGGAAAGGGGCAGCTGGACCTGGTCTCCGCCTTCGCCCGCGTGCTGCCGGAACATCCGGGAGCGCATCTGATGCTCGCCGGAGAGGGTCCCCAGCGCGAGGCGCTCGAGCACCGGATCGCATCCCTGGGCCTCGACGGCTCCGTGACGCTCCTGGGCCATCGCGACGACCCCCAGACCGTGCTCGCCGCCGGAGATCTCCTGGCCTTTCCCTCGCACGGCGAGGGTTTCGGCCTCGCTGTCGGGGAGGCCATGGTGGCGGGCCTGCCCGTCGTGGCCTACGACCTGCCGGCCGTCCGCTGGTTCTGCCCCGACGGGGAAGCCGGGCTCCTGGTCCGCGCCGGGGATGTCGAAGCCTTCGCCGGGGCCCTGGCCACCCTGCTCGGAGACCCGGGGCTGAGATCCCGCATGGGCGCGAACGGCATGGCCCTCATCGAACGCGATCATCTCGTCGGATGCTGCGTGGACCGTCTGGAAGAGCTCTACGGCGCCGTCGCTCCGCACCGGGACCGAACCTAGACAGCGACCGGTTCTCCTCGGCCGGCCCTGCGACGCACCCTCGACTCCCCGACGAAGCCCCCGGGACGATCGCGGCTCGTTCAGGCGCTCAGTTCCTGCGGCTCCCGCTCCTCCCTGGAGGCCCCGCCGTCGCCGACGAGGGCGTCCAGCCGCTGCGCGCGTGCCCCGAGCTCCGCGAGCCGATCGTCGAGCGCCGCGGGGTACGGCATCCCCACCTCGTCGAGGATCCTCGCATAGCGATAGGCCGTGTCATGCCTTCGCAGACACAGGCTCACGTTCCGGGCCCGGATGCGCAGGCAGCGCTCCCCGGAGTCGTGCAGCGCATCGAGCACCTCCGCGATCCCCTCGGGCGCATCGGGCAGTTCGAGGACGGCCTCCTCCGAGGGGAACAGGTTCCGGGAGGCCTGGCCGAGCGGTCGACGACCCACGAGCACTGCGCCGGCGGCGGCCCCCTCGAAGAAGCGGTAGCCGACCTCCTGCTGCCGTGCACCCACGAGGGGCTGATCGATCTTCGCCGCGTCGACCACGAAGAAGCGGGTGCGCTGGACGAAACCGGACAGGGCGTCCCGATGCTCGGCGTGATTCATGAAGCCCCGGGGCGCCACCGTGTCGAACAGGTAGAACCAGTCCCGCTCCCGACACAGGGCCTTCAGGGCCTCGTGCCGTGCCGGCAGCCGCCGCCCCAGGTAGTAGACGTCGATGGGACGATCGTTCGTCACCGTGCGCGGCGCCCAGCGGACCGTGTCGATACCCGGCGGCAGGTAGTGGGTCGGACGCCCCGTGAGGCGCTGGATCGGTTCGCAAGCCCCCTGACAGGCACAGAACACGACGTCGAAACGGGACAGGGCCTCCAGCTCGCCGCGCCTGTGCTCCAGCCCTTCGGCGAAGACTTCCTCCACGAAGCAGACGGAAATCTCCGAGCCCTGCAGGTACGCGTCGAGCTCGCGGATGTTCCAGAGGCCGGGAAGATCCTGGACGTTCACGAGAGTCATGCGCACGGGGGGAAACATCGATCGTCCTGCCGGGGTCGGCCGCAGGCGCTTCCAGACGCCATCGGCGATGTGGCCGAGCCGGACGCGGGCTCCCCGCTCGAACATGGGCGGGCACAGCAGCTCGGTGCCCTCCAGCTGCACGATCACGTCTTCCGACTCGAAGGTGTGGGCGAGGGACAGGCTGTTGCGCCCCCCACGGGTCGAGACGACCCGGACTCTCTGCTGCATGAACGGAACCCCGAGGCCACTGGACGGCAACGACCGCCCCCGCGCTTCCGGCAGACGCTCCCCCGGGCCGGCCGGGGCCGGCGTCCGGCCACCCCACGGGCAGGAGAGCGCCCGGAGGCACGCTTCCTCCCGCGTCGCTTGGAGGCCCGCAGGATACACGGGCCGATCCCGACGCGCGGGGCCGGGCGCATGGAAGTCGATCGTGCGCAACGATGGCGGAGCCGGCGTCGCGGATCCACCGATCCGGGCGGAACGGTAGTGCTCCCTGGATCAGGCGCTCCCGCCGGCGCGCACCCGGCACCGACCCGATGGCACCACATCTCGGCCGCCCAGTGCCGGCGGGACTCCGCCGGCAGGCTGCCGGCACGGGCCGGGGAGGCCTCGCCCGGCCGGCGGGGATCGCGACTCGTCGATCCGTCATGCCCCGACCGCGGACCCGGGCCGCGATCCGGCACCGCCCGGGCCGGAGACGGCCTCCTCCGACACTCTGCCGGGCAGACGCCCCGTTCGCCGAGACGGAGTGCCCCGGGTCCGCGCGACCGTACGCACTCCCCTGGAGCGGCCACGGACCCCGGGGCGATCCGGGACACCCCCATTGCCGACGGGCGCTGGAACCCGCCCGCCTTCCGCCCATGCCACTGCGGACGCACGCCGTCATGGCCTACGCCGAACTCCACTGCCTCACCAACTACAGCTTCCTCCGGGGCGCCTCCCATCCGGAGGAAGTCGTCGCCCGGGCCGCGGAACTCGGCTACACCGCCCTCGCGGTCACCGACGAATGCTCCGTCGCCGGCGTCGTGAAGGCGCACCAGGCCGCGAAGGAGCACGCCCTGAAGCTCCTGGTCGGCAGCGAGTTCCGCCTCGAGGACGGGATCACCCTCGTGCTCCTCGCCCCGGACCGGATCGCCTACGGACAGCTCTGCACCCTGATCACCCTCGGCCGGCGCCGCAGCGAGAAGGGCAGCTACCGCCTCGCCCTCCCCGACCTCGAGCGCGGCCTCGACCGTTGCCTCGCCCTCTGGATCCCGGACCACCGTCGCCCCCGCGAGGAGAACCACCGCGTCGGCGAGCGCCTCGCCGACGCCTTCCCGGACCGGCTCTGGATCGCCCTCGAGCTCTTCCGCGAGGGCGACGACCTCGACAAGGTCGCCGAGCTGCTCATGCTCTCGATCCGCCTCGACGTGCCCCTCGTCGCCGCCGGCGACGTGCACCTCCACGACCCGTCCCGCAAGCCACTCCAGGACA
>JAZBPF010000616.1:0-4126 GCA_036351515.1 Pseudomonadales bacterium
CATCGCCCGCCTCGTGCGCCGCTACGACTTCCGCGTGGACGCCCCGGAGCGGGTCCGTCCGGCGGCGCGGCTGACGACGCGCCCCGCCGACGGCATCGTCTGCCGGGTGCGGCGCCGAGGCGTGGCCTGAGGAGAGGCGCGGTTCAGCGGAGGGCGGCGCGCCGGTACTCGAGGGAGAGCCGGAAGGCGAGGCCGTCGTCCCAGAGCGGACGGCCGAGGGTCTCGGAATCGCGCCAGCTGACCGACGCGTCCATGAGGAAGCCCTGCGGCAGGCGTTCGGCGAGGCCGAAGGGGCGCCGGACCTTGAGCACGGCGCCGATCCCGGATGCGTCGGCCCCCGCCTCGTCCCGCTCGCGGTACTCGAACTCCAGATCGAGGTCCGGCACGAAGGGCAGGGAGGCAGAGACCCCGAGGAGCCCCGTCGCGAGCCGGGCGTCCCCGGCCCCGGAGCTGCGACTGTCCTGCCGGTAGCGCGGCGCGAGGGTGAGCCCGCCCGGGACGTCGAGGCGGATGCCCACCTCCGTGCTCTCCGAGCTCTCGGCCGTCCGGCCACCGGCCTCGCGGCGATCGCTCGTCGCGTCGTTCCAGAACAGTCGCCAGCCGGTGCCGGCGAGCTCGAGATGGGTCCGGCTGGCCTCCCGATCGTCCAGGACTCCGCCCTCCCCCTCGCCGAGCAGCCGCGCCCGGGTGGTCTCGATCCCCGCCGCGAGGTCCAGCTCCTGCCCGAGCGCCCGCCGCACGCGGAGGCTGCGGGCATCCTCCAGGCGCCGGGCCGATCCTTCTTCGCGCACGAGGCGCCGGACGACGGGGCGCAGCTCCACCGCGAGCGCGTCCCAGGCCGCCGAGAGTTCGGCGCCGCGGCCCGCGCCGGGCAGACCCACGGCGTCCAGGTGCTCCCGGGCCGGACCGCTCCGCGCATAGCCGTCCCCGACCGAGAACAGGCGCACGGCGTAGTCGAGGTCCCGGAAGCGGCTGTCCAGCCGCAGGCGCAGGAGTCGACGATCCGCCTCGGCCATGGCCTCACCGTCGCCGCCGGCGGGCACGGCCACCGAGTACTCGAGCGTCGCGCCCCCCGGGAGCTCCGGGAGCGCCGAGCGCGCCGCGAGCCCGAGCAGTGCCTCCCCGTGCACCGCACCGTCGCCGGCCGCCGGCCGCGCGTTCAGGAAGGAGGACAGATCGAGGCCGTCGTCCGTGCGCACGCGCACGGTCCGGTCCACGGGCGCCGACGCCCCGTCGACGCCGGGAGCGGGCTCCGGAAACCCGTGACCGAGCGCGGAGAGTCCCGGCAACGACAGGAGGAGCGGCAGCAGGCGGTACCTGATGTTCACAATTCAGCTCAAGAACAGCGTCTAAGTGCATGGATCATAGCGGATTCTGACAGAGCTTCCGCTGGAGAAACGATGGAAGCGCTCGCAAGCCCGCCGAGCGCACGGGCGCAGGCCCCCGGACCGGAATCGGCCGGAGGCGTCCGGACTTCAGGGAGCTACGACGAACGGAGGGTCAGGCGGCGTCGCGGGGCGCGCCTTCCGGGGAGAGCGGCTGGTCGGTCCCGTCACTGCGGCCGAGCCGGCCGAGAGCGGACCGGGCCCGTCCCACGGCCTCCTCGAGGTGCCCGGCGCGACCGAGCCCGTGCGGGGGCATGTTGCCGTACACCGCTTCGTAGGCGCCGGCGCGCACGAGGTAGGTCTCGTGCCAGATCCCCACCGCAGGGTCGTCCTTGAGGGCCCGGTTGTAGGCCGCCCAGGCGGGGAGGTGCTCGGCGTCCCGGGCCCGGGCATAGGCGTGCAGATGCTCGAAGCTGCGCCAGTACTGGACGACCAGCACGTCCCGGAGCCCGGAGACGGCCGTCCAGCTGTGGAGCAGCCCCAGCTCCGGCTGCCGGGCCAGCTCCTTCAGCATGCGCGGCATGGCCCGGACCACCGGGAGCCAGGCGGAGACGCTGCGGAAGCGGTTGATGCGGGCGCCGATCAGGAAGACCACGAAGTCCCCCTCGATCCGTGCGGCGCGGCGGCCGGTCTCGACGATGGACATGGAATTCTCCCGGTGGCTCGCCGACGCTGGCGAGTTTCTCCGAACATGTAAGCATCGTCAACATAAGGCGGGAGGCATCGCCTCCACGAGGCCGGGGCGGGCGTGCCTTGGGGTCCAGCGGTCCACGTCGGCGCGCAGATGCAGGGTGGATGTCCAGAACCCGAGGGCACCACCCATTCCGGGACCGCATGGGTGTCCAGAAGCGGGGTGCCCGGCGCGCGTGGGTGTCCAGAAACCGCGGGTGCGCGGACTCACGTGGGTGTCCAGAAGTCCTCCGAGGCCCCGCCCCATCCCGGGAACCGTGTGGGTGTCCAGAACCGGGGTGTTCCGGGACCGCATGGGTGTCCAGAAGCGGGGTGTCCGGCGCGCGTGGGTGTCCAGAAACCGCGGGAGCGCGGACTCACGTGGGTGTCCAGAAGTCCTCCGAGGCCCCGCCCCATCCCGGGAACCGTCCGGGTGTCCAGAACCGGGGTGTTCAGGGACCCGCATGGGTGTCCAGAAGCGGGGTGCCGCCCCTTCCAGGACTCGCGTGGGTGTCCACAAGCGGGGCGGGGCGTCCAGAATCCGCGGCGCGCATGGGTGTCCAGAAATCGGGAATCACGCGCCGGGGCGGGGGCGCGTGGTGCGGGCCTCGGGAGCGAACGGCCCGCGGCGAGCGGGGGTCAGGGGGCGAGGCGCTCCACGGCCAGAATGCGCAAGGGCTCGGCGAGCAGCTGGGTGGCGAAGCGGCCGCGCGCGTCCGTGGTCTCGCCGGTTTCGCCGCCGTGGATCCTGCGGACGACGTCCATGCCCTCGACCACGCGGCCGAAGGCCGCGAAGCCCTGGCCGTCCGGGTTCCGGCGGCCGCCGAAGTCGAGCTCGGGCTGATCGCCGACGCAGACGAAGAACTCGGAGCTCGCCGTGCCCGGCTCCCGCCGGGCCATGGAGATCGTGCCGTCCCGATGCGCGAGGCCGGTCTCGCGGGTCGTCTCGTGGGGAATCGGCGGCAGCGGGGCCTCGGCCTCGAAGCCGAGGCCCCCCTGGATCACGGCGATGCGCACGGCGTCGTCCGGCTGGTTGTCCTCGCGGACCACGCGGTAGAAGGACGCCCCGGCGTAGCCGTGGGCATCCACGTGCGCGAGGAAGTTGGCGACGGTGACGGGCGCCGCGTCCGCCGCCAGGCGGACGACCAGGTCCCCCGCCTCCGTGCGGATGCGCACCGTGGTGCCCTCCTCCGCCACTGCAGCGCCAGCGAGCACCAGGGCGAGGACGAGCGCCGCCGCCCAGCGGCGCACGCGCAGCCCCACGGTGCTCCGGGCCGGCACCGGCTCAGCGCCCCTGGAACTGCGCTTCGCGCTTCTCCAGGAACGCCTTGACGCCCTCCTTGAAGTCCGTGGTCCAGCCGGCCTGGTTCTGCAGCTGGGCCTCGAGGTCGAGCTGGGCCTCGTAGGAGTTCGTCCAGGTCTGCCAGTAGGCGCGGCGGATGAGGGAGAGCGACTTCGGCCCGTCGGCGAGGCGTCGGGCGATCTTCATGGACTCGGCGAGGAGCGCGGCGTCGTCGAAGACGAAGTTCACGAGACCCCACTCGAGGGCCTTCTCCGCCGGCAGGCGCTCCGCGAGGAGCGAGAGCTCGAGCGCCCGGCCCCAGCCGACGAGCCGCGGCAGCACGAAGGTCGCGCCGCCGTCCGGGATCAGGCCGATGCGCGCGAACGCCTGCAGGAAGAAGGCGCTGCGGCCGGCGCAGACGATGTCGCCCATCATCGCGAAGCTCATGCCGACGCCAGCGGCGGCGCCGTTCACGGCGGTCACCACCGGCAGGTCGAGATCGCGCAGGGCGAGAAGGAGCGGATGGTAGCCGGTGCGCAGGCCGTCGCCGGCACCCTGGCTCTCGCGCTGGCGATTGCGGTCCTCGTCGGCGAGATTGGCGCCGGCGCAGAAGCCGCGCCCCTCGCCGGTGATGAGCAGGCAGCGCACCTCGGCGCCGCGGTCGCGCACTTCACGGACCGCGACCTGCAGCTCCTCGAGCATGCGGGCACCGACGGCATTCATCACCTCGGGGTGGTTGAAGCGCAGGACCGCGACCTTGCCGTCGTAGTCGAGCGCGATCTTCTCGTAG
>JAZBPF010000617.1:0-2061 GCA_036351515.1 Pseudomonadales bacterium
CCGGTGCCGATCTCGAGGGTCGCGACCGGCAGCCGATGACGTGCGCCGGTCTCGTCGCGGAACAGCGCCATGGCGCGCACCGACGCCGTCGCCGCGCCCGCGGTGGCTCCGCGCGGGGCGAGGTCGAACGCCAGTTCACGCGCGGCCCCGACCCCGAGACCGGCGCTGCGCCAGGTGAGGACGTCGCCGCTGCTTTCCGGATCCTCGGCAGCCCGGCCGTCGATACGGGCGCTTCCCGGCAGATAGCGGAGTTCCGCGGGCACCATCACGCTCTGCACGAGATCCGACAGCGACGCGCCGTCCGCCTCGACCGTGAGCGCGACGCGTACGCGATCGCCGTCCACCTCGCCCGCCAGCGCCTGCCGGACCACGGCCTGCTCCGGCGTCGTGCCACGCAGGCGGAAGTCGGTCCGCCAGAGCGTGCCGCCCTGGACGTCCACGAAGCGGCTGAAGGCGGTGCCCCCGGCGCGGTTGCCCGCCTCGCAGAGCACGGGCTCGAGGCCGTCCGGCAGCGTCGCGACGTCGAGCTGCACGACGTGCGTGCCGGGCCGTACACCTTCGACGTGCCAGCGACCCTCGCGGTCCGTCACGACGTAGGTACCGTCCTCGAGGTAGAGACGGACCCCCGCGACCCCGGCCGCCTCGCCCTCGTCCGCTGCGCAGCCCCCGGACAGCACGCGGCCGAGGAGTACGGCCCGGTCCCGGAGCAGGTCCTCGCGGACCGCGACCCGGGCCTCGGCGACGTTGCTGCCGCGCACCCCCGGTCCCGTGGCCCGCACGCGGTTCACGGCCTCCCCGAGGCGCGCGCCGGCGGTGACCTCGGTCACGTAGCGCACGGCCACGTTCCCGCCGGCGGCGAGGCTCGGCAGGCGGATCGCGAGCCTGCGGCCGTCGTCGGCGACGGAGACGCTCGCGTCGGGCGTGTCCGCGGAGAGCGAAGCGGGCTCGAGCCGGAAGCCCGGCGGCAGCACGTCCTCGAGCACGACGTCCGTGAGGGCGAAGGCCGACGGGTTCTGCACGCGGATCTCCCAGGGCAGGAAGTCGCCGATGGCCGTGGAGGGCGAGCGCGCCTGCTTGGAGAGAAAGAGCTCCACGCGCACGGGATCGAGCGGGACGTCGAGGCGCGGCAGGCCGCCATCGGGGACCGCGAAGACCTCGCCGCGGCTGCCCGGCGCGATCGCGAAGGGACCACCCTCGAGGGCGCCGAGGGCCTCGTCCTCCGCCGTGGAGGGAAAGCGGAACGCTTCCGGAGGCTCGACTTCCAGGCGATAGCGTCCGGGCGCCGGCTGCGGGAAGCGGAAACGGCCCGGACCGAGGTCGACGGCATTGCCCGCACCGTCCGTGAAGGGCCGCCCGGTGACGATCGTCGCCGGCCAGGCGGTGACGCCGTCGACTGCCCTGACCGTCGCGGGGGCCCCCGTGTCCGCATCGACGAGGTTCACGCGGACCCCGTCGATCGGCGCGCCGGTCGCCGCGTCGAAGACCCGGGCGCTCGGATCGAGGGTGGCCTCGGCCGTGGCCGTGTCGTCGGCGTCGTCCGCGTCCTCGTAGCGGGCGGTCAGACGCGCGTCGGGCGTCGCGGCCAGGGCGCAGGCCCCGGTCCCGCCGACCGGCAGGTGCCCGGTGAAGCGGCCCGTGCTCGCGCCGGTCTCGGTCAGGACCAGCTGCACCCGCGCGCCGGCGCCGTCGACCGCCAGGGTCACGGACACGCGGTCCGGCGCGAAGGGGTCGAGGTCGGCGTCGCGATCGATCACCCGGAGGAAGAGCGTCTCGCCGGAGGCGAAGCCGCTCGACGGAGTGAGCGGAAGCGCCATCGGAAGCTCCAGCAGCGCGCCGTCTGCACCCCGGGGAAGGGGCACGGCTCCCGCGGGGCACGCGGAAGGCGAGACGATCGTCGGCGTCGCGGCCGGGTCGTCCGCCGCCAGGGCGAACAGCTCCAGGCGTGAAGGCGTCGCACCGAGGTCCACCACGTCCAGCGGCACGTCCACGCGGAGCGCCGGACCCACGGGGAGTTCGAAGACCCGCCCACGGCCGGCGTCGCCGACGGTCCAGGGAGCACCC
>JAZBPF010000618.1:0-4794 GCA_036351515.1 Pseudomonadales bacterium
CCCGCGCGCGTAGCCCATCTTGTCCATGATGGAGTCGCAGGCGTCGATGCAGTGCGCGCAGCTGATGCACTCGTACTGCAGGCCCTCGCGGATGTCGATGCCCGTGGGGCAGACCTGGACGCAGAGCTCGCAGTCCACGCAGTCGCCGAGGCCGAGCTCGGTCGGGTCGGTCTTCCGCGAGCGGGACCCGCGCGGCTCCCCGCGGGCCTGGTCGTAGGACACGATGAGCGTGTCCGGATCGAACATGGCGGACTGGAAGCGTGCGTAGGGACACATGTACAGGCACACCTGCTCGCGCAGCACCGCGCCGAAGACGTAGGTCACCACCGTGAAGAAGCCGAGCCAGAACAGGGTCCAGCCGGCGAGGGAGAAGGTGACCAGTCCCGCGAGAAGCTCGCGGATGCCCGCGAAGAGCCCGACGATGGACAGGGCCGTGGCGAGCGCCAGCAGGCCCCAGAGGGCCCACTTGGTGGCGCGCAGGCGGAGCTTCTCGGCGTCCCAGGGGTGCTCCTCGAGGCGCATGCGCTTCGTGCGCGAGCCCTCGACGAACTCCTCGATCCCCATGAACAGCGTGAACCACACGGACTGCGGGCACACGTAGCCGCACCAGACCCGTCCGAGCCAGTTCGTGAAGGTGAAGAGGGCGAAGGCGCCGATGATGAGCAGCCACGCCACCAGCACGAAGTCCTGCGGGAAGAAGGTGACCCCGAAGAAGTGGAACTGGCGCGCCGGCAGGTCCAGGAGGATCGCCTGCCGTCCGCCCCAGGTCAGCCAGGGGGCGAGGAAGAGGACCACGAGGCCGACCCAGCGGATCCAGCGGCGTAGGTTGCTGAACCGGCCGTGGATGTTCCGGACGTGGATACTCGCCTGGGCCGCGTAGAGATCGACCTGTCTCGGTCCGTCGCGGTCCGTGGATCGGCTCGTGTTCATGGATCTCGCCTCACTGGCCCGCGGTGGCGGCCACCGCGGCCTCGTTCCGGGGGCTCGTCTCCGGCGCGGTTCCCGCGGTCCGGTTCCCGTCGCCGAGGCCGTAGACATAGGCCGTCAGGATGTGGATGCGGGCGTCGTCGAGCAGATCGCCGTGCGCCGGCATGCGGCCGTTGCGGCCGTTGCGCAGCGTGAAGGCGATCTGCGCGGCGCTGCCGCCGTAGAGCCAGGTTCCGTCCGTGAGGTTCGGAGCGCCGAGGGCCGGCTGCCCCTTGCCCTCCGCCCCGTGGCAGGAGACGCAGAACAGCTCGTAGCGACCCTTGCCGGCTTCCGCTGCGGCGGCGTCCGTCGCGCGACCGGAGAGCGAGAGCACGTACTGGGTCATCTGCTCGATGCCCGTGTCCCCGAGCGCCGCTTCCCAGCCCGGCATGGCGGCCTGGCGCCCCTGCACGATGCTCGTGCGGATGGCCTCGGGGGACCCGCCCCAGAGCCAGTCGTCGTCCGTGAGGTTCGGGAAGCCGAAGGCCCCCTGCGCCGCGCTGCCGTGGCACTGCGAGCAGAAGTTGCCGAAGATCCGCTGCCCCATGCGCATGGCCTTGTCCTCGTGCACGAGCTCGGCCACGGGGATGGACGCGTAGCGCTCGAAGATCGGGGCGTAGCGCTCCTCGGCGCGGGCGACCTCCTCCTCCCACTGCCGCGTCTGGTCCCAGCCGAGCACGCCGCCGAAGTTGCCGAGGCCCGGGTAGAGGATCAGGTAGACCACCGCGAACACGATGGTCAGGACGAACATGTAGTACCACCAGCGCGGCAGGGGCGTCTCGAGCTCCGTGATGCCGTCGAAGGCGTGGTCCTTCTCCGTGTGTTCGCCGTCCGCCACCTCGCTGCGGCGCGTGGCCGTGAGCAGCCAGTAGCAGCCGGCCAGCATCCCCACCGTGACGGCGACGACGAACAGACTCCAGAACGTGCTCATCGGCGGCGCTCTCCTCGTGCCTCGCCCGGCTGGTCGGGGTCGTCCAGGGCCAGCATCGCCGCGTCGCGGAAGCGATCGCGGCTGCCGCGCCAGGTCCAGACGAAGATCCCCAGGAAGGTGATCAGCATGATCGCGGACATGACGCCGCGCAGGTCGTGGATGTCGAATTCCATGGCGATCACCTCCTCGAGAGCAGCGTGCCGAGTTGCTGCAGGTACGCGACGAGCGCGTCCGCTTCCGTGTGGCCCTGGACCGCTTCCGCGGCACCCGCGATGGTGTCGTCCTCGTAGGGCACGCCGACCGTGCGCAGGGCGCGCATCTTCGCCGCGGTGAGTTCGCCCGTGAGTTCCCGGTCGAAGAGCCAGGGGAAGGCCGGCATGGTCGACTCGGGCACGACGGAGCGCGGGTCGTAGAGATGCGCCCGGTGCCAGTCGTCGCTGTAGCGCGCGCCCACGCGGGCCAGGTCCGGTCCCGTGCGCTTCGAGCCCCAGAGGAAGGGATGCTCGTAGACGCTCTCGCCGGCGACCGAGTAGTGGCCGTAGCGCTCCGTCTCCGTGCGCAGGGGGCGGACCATCTGCGTGTGGCAGACGTGGCAGCCCTCGCGGATGTAGACGTCCCGGCCCTCGAGCACGAGGGCGGACAGGGGCTCGAGGCCCTCCACGGGCTCCGTGACCTCGTCCTGGCTGAAGAGGGGGAGGATCTCCACCAGGCCGCCGAGGCTGATGACGCCGATGATCAGCGCCACCATGAGTCCCGTGTGCTTCTCGATGGACTCGTGATTCATCGCTCAGCCTCCCACCGGTTGCGCGAGGGGCACGGCGGGCTTCTCCACCCGGGTGCGGCCCTGCACGGTGCAGTAGACGTTCCAGGCCATGACCAGCATCCCCGTGAGGTAGAGGCCGCCGCCGATGGCGCGGACGACGTAGCCGGGGATGCTCGCCTCGATGGACTCGACGAAGGTGTAGGTGAGCGTTCCGTCGTCGTTCACGGCGCGCCACATGAGGCCCTGGAGCAGCCCGTTGACCCACATGGAGGCGATGTAGAGCACGGTGCCGACGGTGGCGAGCCAGAAGTGCACGTTGATGAGCGAGATCGAGTACATCTCGCCCTTCGTGCGCCCGAGGGTCACCGGGAGCATGTGGTAGACGGAGCCGATGGTCATCATGGCCACCCAGCCGAGGGCGCCGGAGTGCACGTGGCCGATGGTCCAGTCGGTGTTGTGGGAGAGGGCGTTCACCGTCTTGATGGACATCATCGGCCCCTCGAAGGTCGACATGCCGTAGAACGAGAGGGAGACGATGAGGAACTTCAGGATCGGGTCGGTCCGCAGTTTGTCCCAGGCCCCGGAGAGGGTCATGATCCCGTTGATCATCCCGCCCCAGCTCGGCGCGAGCAGCACGAGCGACATCACCATGCCGATGGACTGCGCCCAGTCGGGCAGCGCGGAGTAGTGCAGGTGGTGCGGCCCCGCCCACATGTAGACGGCGATCAGGGCCCAGAAGTGCACGATCGAGAGCCGGTAGGAGTAGATCGGGCGCTCGGCCTGCTTCGGCACGAAGTAGTACATCATCCCGAGGAAGCCGGCGGTCAGGAAGAAGCCCACGGCGTTGTGCCCGTACCACCACTGGATCATGGCGTCGATGGCGCCGGCCGGGACGTAGTAGGAGTGCGTGAGCGTCACCGGGATCTGCACGCTGTTGAAGATGTGCAGCACGGCGATGGTCACGATGAACGCCATGTAGAACCAGTTCGCCACGTAGATGTGGTTCGGCTTGCGCTGCGCGACCGTGCCGATGAAGTTCACGGCGTAGGCGATCCACACGAGGGCGATGAGGATGTCGATCGGCCAGATGAGCTCCGCGTACTCGTGCGCGGTCGTCATGCCGAGCGGGAGCGTCACCGCCGCGAGCACGATCACCGTCTGCCAGCCCCAGAAGGTGAAGCTCGTCAGGAAGTCCGAGAACAGGCGCGTCTGACAGGTGCGCTGGACGATGTAGTACGAGGTCCCGATGAGCGCGTTGCCGCCGAAGGCGAAGATCACCGCGTTCGTGTGCAGCGGGCGCAGGCGCCCGAAGTGGAAGTACTCCCAGGGCGTGTTCAACGCCGGGAACACCAGCTGCAGCGCGATGAGCACGCCGACGGCCATGCCGACGACGCCCCAGACGACCGTCGCGATCGCGAACAGCCTGACGCTGTCGTAGTCGTATTCCGTGGTTCTCTGCGCCTGCTCCATGAATCTCCGCACCCGGTTGCCGTGGGACCCGCGTAAATTACCAAATAGAATAACGTTATTCTTTTCCGGTCTATGCTTCGTCCGACCCCGGCTCACGATCACTGGCGGCGCTGCGGAAGCGTTCCGGGGAGACGGTGCGCATTGGGCCCGGGTCGGCCGAGGGCCGCGTTGACCTGTATCAACGGGAGAGGGCGAGGCGGGCGGAACGCCCGGAAATCCGGGCGCTCCCGCAGACCGGAGCCGCGCAAGCTGGCTCCGGCGCAAGGGTCGGTCACCGTCCTGTGAAGCGGGGCGGACGGCGCTCGAGGAAGGCGGCCAGGCCCTCGGCGTGATCGTCCGAGTCGAAGCACGCGCGCATGGCCTCGACGTGGGCGGCCATGTGCGCGCCCACGTCCCGCCCGAGCCCCTCGTACACGAGGGTCTTCACGCGCCGCTGGGAGAAGGGGGACGCCGCGGCGATCTCCTCCGCCAGGGCCAGGGCCCGGTCGAGGAGCGACTCCGGCGGGACCAGCTCCAGCACGAAGCCGAGCTCGAGGGCTTCCTCGGCGGACAGGAAGCGGCCCGTGTAGAGGAGGGCGAGGGCGCGCTGGTGGCCCAGGAGCCGGGGGAGGAGCCAGCTCCCGGCGCCCGTATCCGGGACCAGCCCCCGGTGGGCGAAGTTCCA
>JAZBPF010000619.1:0-3209 GCA_036351515.1 Pseudomonadales bacterium
CCTCCGGAAAGGGCGCCAGATTCTGCCTCCGGCGCACAGGACTGTCAACGAGAACGCGCCGCCACCGGCGGCGGGACCGCCGGGCCGGACGGGGCGCGAGTGGTGCCGCCTCTGGGAGGCGATGATGCGTGAGCATCCACTACCGCGTCCAGCCCTGATCCCTTGAACCACGGGGCCTCCAGGCCGATGATGCCGCCCCCGGCGCTGCAAGATGCGCTGCAAGATGGCAGACGGCACCATGAAGCCGCAGAAGGTCCGAAATCGGTACTACCTCCGCCGCCACATCCCGGATGACCTCCGCGACCTCTACGGAGGCCGCCAGCAGGTGTCAGTCCCGCTCCAGACGGGCGACCTCCGGGAGGCCCAACGGCGCATCGTGCAGGAGTGGGCGAAGCTGGATCGGGAGTGGGCCCACCTCCGCGGCGAGCGTGAGCCCCAGCGGGGCACCCCCGAGTGGCTCCAGTGGGTGGCCGACCGCCTCCGCGCGTCCCTGAAGGCCGGCGAGGTGTCCCCCGAGCAGGCGGCCGAGGAGTTCGACCACGCCCGGGAGGAGTACCTGCGCGCCTTCCCCACCCTCGGGGACGGCTCCCGACCGGACCATGAGGAGCACCGCGGGCTCGCCGACGATGCCGTGGAGCGCCTGCGGGCGCTGTCCTCGTCCGTGGTCGATGATCGCATCACCCTCGCGGAGGCCGCCGAGCTGTACCTGCGGAGCCGGCGGGACGCCGGGCGCCGCGAGTCCACCGTCTCGGAGCAGGGAAGGTTCCTGCGCGAGTACATGGACGCCGTGGGCGCCTCCACCCCCCTCGTGGCGATGACGAAGGCGAAGGCGCGGGAGTACCTGCGCACGCACGTCCTCCGGCAGCCGACAGCCCGGGCCACGAAGAAGAAGCGGATCGAGTTCCTGTCCTGGTTTTACCGATGGGCCTTCGAGGTGGAGGCGCTACAGGGCGAGGCCGAGGTCATCAACCCGTTCACGGGTGCGATGAAAATGGTACCCGCGGAGGTCCGCGGGGAGCGCAAGAAGGAGCGCCGCTGGACCGAGGAGGAACTCCTCACGTTCCTCACGAGCGTCCCCGAGACGGACAAGCGGTGGCACCTCGTGGTCCTCGCCCTGTACACCGGAGCGCGTCGTGAGGAGGTCTGCGAGCTGACCCGCGACCATCTCGTCCTCGACGGCGCCGCAGTCCAGATTCACGACATCGAGGGGAAGGGGAAGCGGCAGGCGTCCATCCGCGAGGTTCCTCTCCACTCGATCATTCGCCCCTTCGTCCATCACCTCGCGGACACAACCCACGACGGGTTCCTGCTGCCCGGCCTGCGCCGCATGGGTCAGGACAACCGGCGGGGGAAGTACCTCGGCAAGGTCACGACGGAGAAGATGCGCGCGCTCGGCATCCCTGACGGCAAGCACGGTGGCGTCACTTTCCACGACCTCCGCGGGACCTTTTCGGGAGCCCTCAAGGACGCCGGCGTGCCCGAGGCGCTCGTGCAGGACATCACCGGGCACCAGAACGCGGGCATGGCGTACGGGCTCTACGCAGGCCGCTCGCCCGTTGCGGTGCTGGCGGAGTGCGTCGAGAAGGTGACCTTCGGGCGCGTGGACGATGTCGTCCGGGCCGGCATCTTCCGGCTCACTTCCGGCGCCTCGTGAGCGCCTCCAGGCCCCGGGCCGTCGCCCTGCGGTCCCTGCTGTAGCCCGGCCGTGGACCAGCGGTCCCCGTGCCGTGGGCCAGCGGTCCCCGGGAGTCGGGCTGTAGGTGGCCCGCTGGGGACGGCGAGTCCTCGGCGACGAACGGAAGGTCGGAATGTTGGGGCAGATTTCCGAAGGCCCAATCAGACATCGACGACGCGCGGTTCCCCCCGGTGGGGGGCCCCTCGCCGCTCTCAGAGCCGACCGGCCACCACCCCCTCCCCCACCTCCGGCGCCGCGTCGAGCACGCCCCTCGGCACCGTCCATGGCACCACCCGCTCGCTCCCCGCGTCGCTGCTGGTGTCGCGCCGGATCCGGTATCCGGTCCCCGGCCGGTGCTCGCCTGCCGTGCCGGTGCTGGCGCCTGCCGTGCCGGTGCTGGTGTAGCTGGCGGGCCGCAGCGGAGCAGGGGACCAGCAGGGGCCGGCGAGGTGGCGGGAGATGATGATCCCCTCCGCTCTCCTCCCCTGCCGCCCACCGGCAGTCCACCGCAGACCGCGGATCCGCTGCCGGCCCCCCAGCACGCCCACAGCACGCATGCCCCTAGGAGCGCCCACAAGGCCCCTAGGAGACGCGCTGCCCCCACCCGGTACCTTCGTACTCCTGAAGGCCCCGCGCGGCGCCTGCGCGACGCCTGACGCCTTCTCTGCGGCCTGTGCCTGCCGGCCCCTGCGCGCCGGCCTTCGGGCGGACGAACGGTAGGCCTGGCCGGGACGAACGGCGATCCAACGGGACCAGACGCCCGTCTGGCCCTGTTGCATCCGGCCGTCGAGGAGCGTAGCGTCTGGACCTGTCGGCCCACTACCGGGCCACCTACGGAGCCAGACCATGGACCGCATCACCGACGAGCAGATCGAAGACACCGCCCGGGCCCTTCTGGACGAGGCCGTCGTCGCCTTCCAGTCCCGCGGCATCCCCGCCCGGGACGCCTTCGTGAGCATGGAGGACGCCCTCGACGCCGCTGCGAGCCTCATCGAGGAAGCGGGCGGCGACCCTGAGGACGAGGAGGAGCTGGACGGGATCGCGCAGTGGATCGTGGACACGAGCGAGCTGATGGGGGAGCACGGAGCATGACCAGCTACTTCATCGCTTCGAACCGGTCCGCCGTGGACGCCTCCGGCCTCGTCGTGGCCATCGATCGCGAGGCCGACATCCTCGTGACGTGGAACGAGTCCGCGACCTTCAACGTCTGGGCCTTCACCGGTGACGCCTTCGTCAACGTGGACTGCTTCACCGTCTACGGGGTCGCCGACGTCCACGAGGCCCGCGAGCACGGCCTGCAGCACCTCGCGGAGCTGGTCGAGACCGTCGAGGCCGAGGAGGACGAGGCATGAGCCGCGTCACGAACATCCACCGCGCCCACGAGATCCTCGGCGGCGACTACGAGCAGATGACGACCACGGACTACGTCCGCCGCGTCATGGGGAAGGACCCAGCCGAGAACCCGGACCCGTTCGGTGCCGGCTGGGGCGAGGAAGACGGCCCGTGGCGCCTCATCGTCTTCCCCTGCGGCGCG
>JAZBPF010000620.1:0-3716 GCA_036351515.1 Pseudomonadales bacterium
CGATCGCCGTGTCCATGTTCTCCGAGGCGCTCACGGCCACGGAGCCGCCGAACCTGCTGGTGCTCGTGGGAGCCCTGGAGGGGCGGCTGCGGGAGGAGGCGCTGAAGGCGCTGCACCTCGCCGACCCGGACGCGACGGAGGGGGAGACCGTGGGCGATCCCGCCGCGGGCACGGGGCGGAGGGTGGTCTTCGCACCGGGAGTCGAGCACGTCGGCGTGCTGTACTCGGAGACGTCCCTACGCGAGGCGCGGGCCTGGCTCGACGCGAGCTTCGGGCGCGAGAGCACCGGGCCCGTGCCGGCGCGCGGGGGATGGATCGCCCTGCTGCTCGCCGCGATCCTGGTGCTCGGCTGGCCCCTGGCACGGCTGCTTCCCGCCGGCGGTCCCGGGGCGCCGTGCCTGCCGCGCGGACGGTTCCTGATCGCCGCCCTGGCGCCGGCCGTGCTCGTGCCCCTGGTGCTCGCGCCCCTGGACGTGCGCCTGCTTCCGGTGCTGGTGGCCGACTATCTCGGGCTGCACTTCGCCCTCTACGGCGCCGCCACGCTGGTCCTGCTGGACCGCTGGGGCGTACTGTCCGGGCAGCTCCGCCCGCGCGCGCTCGGCGTCGGCCTCGCCGTCGCGGTCTTCGGCATCGCGGTCTTCGGCGGAGCGCTGGACCGCTACGTCGCCTCGTTCTTCCCGAACGTCCCACGCCTCGTGATCATCGCGGAGCTCGCCGTGGGCGCGGTGCCCTACTTCCTCGCCGACGCGCTGCTGACCGAGGGCGGCCGCGCCGGCCTCGGGCGCGTGCTGCTCGTCCGCGGCGGCTTCCTCGCCTCGCTCATGCTCGCGGTGGCCCTCGACTTCGAGCGGCTCATGTTCCTCGTGATCATCCTGCCGGTGATCGTGCTGTTCTACTTGGTGTTCGGCACGCTCGCCGGCTGGGTGGGTCGACGCACGGGGCTCCCGGCCGCGGGCGGCCTCGGCATCGGTCTCGTGCTCGCCTGGGCGCTCGGCTGCACCTTCCCGCTGTTCGCGCCGTGAACGCCGCTCAGTCGAGCCCCGCCTGCGCGCGAACCCAGGCCGCGGCTTCGGCGTGGGTGCCGAACCAGACCCCTTCCTTCGTCGCGATGTGGTCGAGCAGGCCCTCGAGCGCGACGATGCGCGAGCGGTGGCCGATGCGGTGGGGATGCATGGTGAGCAGGAACATCGTGCCCTCGGCGTGCGCGCGGTCGAACTCGTCGATCCACACCTGCATGACGTCGCGCGGATTCGCGTAGCGCGCACCGAGCGGATTGAGGAGCGGCGCGTCGTCGAGCGCCCAGCTCACGGGCAGCTCCACCAGTCCCGTGGGCTCGCCGTCCGCGAGCAGTTCGTAGGGCCGGTCGTCCGCCATGAGTGAGCTCTCGTAGGCGAAGCCGAGGTCGCGGACGATGGCGAGCGTGTTCGGGCTGAAGTTCCACGAGGGCGCCCGGTAGCCCACGGGCCGGCGTCCCGTGATCTCGGTCAGGGTCGCGAGCGCCCGCTCCACGAGGTCCCGCTCCGTGGCGGCGTCGAGGTCGGCGTTGCGCTCGTGGATCCAGCCGTGCACGGCGATCTCGTGCCCCTCTTCCGCCGCGAGGATCCGGTCGGCCTGCTCCGGCGCGAGCTTCAGGCTCCAGGCGGGAACGAAGAAGGAAGCCGGGACGTCGCGGGCATCCAGCAGCTCGAGGATCCGCGGCAGCGCGCGACGCGCCCCGTACTCCCCCTCGGAGAGCGGCCCGATACTCACCTCCCCGTCGCGGAGACCGTGGACCGTCTCGTTGTCCACGTCGAAGGACAGGAGCACGGCGACGCGTGCCCCGTCGGGCCATGCGGCGGGCGTCAGGTCCCGACCCGCGCGTACCTGGTACACCGCCTGGCGAACCTCGGCGTCGGACCAGGTCCAGGGATCCCCGTCCGGTGCCGCGAGGGCGAGGGCCCCGGCTGCGAGGAGCGAAACCGCGAGGACCTGGCGAACGATGGCGGTGCCCGACATGGCAGCGTCCCCCTCAGTGGTAGCGATCGGGATGGCGGAGCAGATGGGCGGCCCCGTGCGGTCCGTCGAGCACCGCGTCCTCGCCGAAGAGCCGCTCCTTCTGCCCGCCGTAGAGCTTCCGGTGGGCACCGAGCGGCGCGAGGGCGCGGGCGCGCGCGAGCGCCGCCTCCCGGAGCTCCTCGAGCGGCGCCGTCTGCTGGACGATGCCCGCACCCAGGGCGTCGGGGCCGGTCCAGCGGCGCGCGAGCTGCACGGTCTCGAAGAACGCGCTGCCGGAGAGCTTGTGGCGGAAGAGCGCGAGCTCCGGCGTCGGGAT
This sequence comes from Pseudomonadales bacterium, assembly GCA_036351515.1. Taxonomy (GTDB): domain Bacteria; phylum Pseudomonadota; class Gammaproteobacteria; order Pseudomonadales; family Azotimanducaceae; genus JAZBPF01. Next base: position 2,312 of record JAZBPF010000620.1, read on the forward strand.
CCGGAGCCCCAGCTGCATCTCGTTGGCGCAGAGGAAGCCGCGGTCGGCGCGCATGAGCCGGACGTCGTGGCAGAGGGCGACCATCATGCCGGCGCCGAAGCCGTGGCCGTTGATGGCCGCCACGGTCGGGATCGGGAAGGTGATGATGCGCGCCATGAGCGCCATGAACTCCGGGGCGAACACGTCCCGATCCCCGCCGCGGTGCTCGCCCTCGGCGGCGAGCCAGTCGAGGTCGAGGCCGTTGGAGAAGAACTTCTCGCTCGCCGAGGTGGTGACCAGGGCGGCCGGTCCCTCGTCGACCTGCTCCACCTCGTCCAGCGCCGCCGCGAAGGCGCGCACGAAGCTCGTGTTCCAGCGGTTCTCGCCGTCGTTCATGGTGAGCACGAAGAGCTCGCCGTCGCGTGCCAGGTCGATCATGGGAAGTCCGCCCTCGGGGATGGGAAGGCGAGCCTACCGCGGTTGGGCGGTCCGTGCGGAGCGGGGCACGGGCAGCGCGGTGCCGGCGGAGGACGGCAGCGCCGCGTCCAGTTCGAGGAGCGCCGTGCGCGTGGCGGCGTCCGCCGGGAAGAAGGTCTCCACGCGGAGGTCGGCGAGCGTCGCGTCCTGCGCCACGGCGAGATTGCTGTGGAGTGTGAAGAAGGCGAGCTCGCGGCCGTCCGCCTCGAGCACGAGGGTCGCCACCGGATCCCGGAGCGGGTCCGCACCCGCGTCCCGACGCAGCCCCGCCCGGTACTCGGGATCGGCCTCCACGCGCTCCACGAGCGCACGCAGTTCCGGCTCGTCCTCGCGGGCGAGCTCGAGGCGGAACTGCGTGAGCAGCCGCGCCATGAAGCTCGCCCAGTTGCGGATGCGCGGACGGAGCCCCCGGGGATCCACGCAGAGGGCGAGCGCGTTGAGCGTCCCGTCGGCGCCCGGGGAGAGCTCCGCGTAGCGCTCGAAGAGCGCGAAGGCGTTCGCGTTTCCTCCGCGCACGTTCCAGGACCGGTCCACGATCAGCGCCGGAAACGGGCGGTGGGCGTCCGCGACCGTCGCCAGCGCCTCGACGGCGGGGCGCAGCCGTTCGCTGTCCAGGGGCTCTGCGCTGAAGCCCGGCGCGAAGCCCGCGGCGTGAAGCAGCGCGTTGCGCTCCCGCAGGGGCACGTCGAGCGCCTCCGCCAGCACGAGCACCGCGGAGCGGCTCGGACGGGACCGGCCCGACTCGAGGAAGCTCAGATGCCGCTGCGAGTAGCCGGCCGCGAGCGCGAGGTCCAGTTGCGTCCGTCGCCGCAGGCGGCGCCAGCGGCGGAGTGCCTGGCCGAAGGTCTCCGTCATGGGTGGCCCTCCGCTCCGTTCAGCGCTCCGCGGTCCGGTAGAGGTACAGCGGCAGCGCGCAGGACAGGCCGATGGTGAGGTTCACGAGCACGTA
>JAZBPF010000621.1:0-13792 GCA_036351515.1 Pseudomonadales bacterium
ATGTCCAGCTCGACGAGGGTGATCGCCTCGCTCATGCGAAGGGACCGGAGCCGAGCTCGAAGCTGATCTGCATCATGCCGTTCGGCCGCTGATTCACGACTTGGGGGTCACCCTGCATCCAGGCGTAGGCGACCTCCGTGGCGAAGGCCGCCTCCGGGCGCCAGGCCCAGAACGCCGGCTGCTGCTGCATGGCGACGAAGGCCGGGTCGAGGGTGTTCCGGACGAAGGAGGGAGTGAGGTTGCCCATGGAGACCGACGTGGCCAGGGACGTCCGCCGGACGATCCGGCCGAGGAACTGTCCCGACTCCGAGCGGTTCGACGTGGTCTCGACCTGCCGGGAGCGGGTGATCGGCGAGTGCCCCACGTAGATGCGCCGCTCGAGCTCGGTGCGCTGTCCCGCCATCACCACGGCGAGGCGGAAGCCCGCGACGTTCCCGTTCACGACCTGGAACCGCACAGCGTCCACGGACGCCACGGAGTCCAGGAGCCAGAGGATCGCGCCCTCGTCGGCGTCCTGAGGCGCCGACTGCGGCGTGTAGGTCGACCCGTCCGTGGATAGGAACGGGCGGATGGTGGTGTCCGGCGCGCCGCCAATGCAGACGGCGGCCATGTAGTCGACGGTCTGGGGCGCCGCGAAGGCGACGGTCAGGTTGGAATCGGCACCCGTGGGCCGCCAGCCTTCGTAGGTGGCGTAGCTGCGCGCGGCCTGCGCCGGGAAGCCCGTGGCGGCGTTCGTAGCCGAGAACGCTCCAGCGAAGGCCGGGTTCGCGTAGGCGAGAACCGGCTGCGCGTCCGGGGCGGCGCGCTCGTCGACCAGAAGGCCCATGGCTCACCCCTGAAGGACGACGCGGCCGCCGTCGCGCTGGAACTCGAGGAGCTGCTCGGCCAGGCGGCGCACGGAGGCCCCGTCGAAGAGAGAGTCGCGGTCGATGCCACGGACGGTGAGGGTCTTGGCCACCCCTCCCCCACCGCCGGCCGCCGCGTTGCCGCCGCCATCGACCGGGGTGACCGGAGGAGCCGGCGTCGAGCCGACGCTGGGCGCGACGCCGCTGCCGAAGGACTGCCCGGCGATCGCAGAGATCTGCGCCGCCTGCGCCGCTCCAGCAGCCGCAGCGAAGGCCGCGCCCAGCGGAGGTCCACCGATGCGGGCCCCCACCTTGTATGCCCCCGTGACGGCTTCCCGGGCGTCGAGCGCAGCGTTCGCGAGCGCCGCGGCCTTGTTCAGCTCGAACATGGCCTTGCTCTCCGTCGCCGTCGCGGCGGTCATGTCGGACAGCGCGCCTGCGACCGTCGACGCCTGCCTGTCCCACGAGAGCGTCTGGAATCGCTCGAGCTGGCGCAGCGTGCGTTGGCTCAGGCCGAGCATCTGCATGGAGTGATTCCGCTCGATCTCCTCCATGCGCATCTTGTGCTCTTCCTCGAGCTCCTCGCGGCGCTTGTGTTCGTCGCGCACGCGCTCGAGGAGCTTCTCCACTTCCGTGTCGTCCGAGCCGTAGCGGCCCGGGAGCGTTCGGGTGTCGAACTCCGAGATCATGGAGCCGCTACCACGACCGATCGACGTCTCTTGAACGATCGCTTCCTGCTCCTCTTCAACCGCAGACCGAAGTCTCTCGAGGAGAGCCGCCACGGACTGATCCCCTTGGCGCCGCGCCGGGATCCCTGCACGGGTGATCTCGGCCAGCATCCGACGGTCGCCTCCGACGATCGGCACGTCGCCACGGCCTGCGGTGGGATCCAGCAGCGGGTCCGAGAAGGGGTCGGTGTCGGGGATGATGGGGCCCGCGACGGCGCGTCCGGCGAGACGACCGGCGGCCTTGCCCACGTCCATGAGCGCGCTGACGGCCTGCACGCCCCATGTGGCAACCTGCGCCAGTGCCGTGGCCATTTCGTCCAGCGCGTCTGCGTTGTCGACGAGGGTGTTCGCGAGCTCGGCCGTCAGGACCTTGGACAGCCGATCCATCTCGTCGTTGAATTTCTCGGCCTTCCGGATCGTCGCTTCGGAGATGATCCCGCCGTCTCGCTCGAGCTGCGCCCGAAGGTCCGACACCGCCGTGATGCCGTCCGCGAGCGCCGCAGCGAGGCGGGGGCCCACCTCCTCGCCGAAGATGCGCGAGGCGATGGCAGCGCGGTCCGCGTCCCCTTCGATGGCAGCGAGGCCCCGGAGGGTCTCCTCGAGGGCTGCAGGGGTGTCGCGGGAGAGGGAGACGTTGAGGGCACCGAGCGCGTCGGCGTACTCCTTCGAGCCTTGGCGGGCCATGCCGAGCGTGCGGTTGAAGCGCTGGAGGGCGACGTCGACCTGCTGGTCCGACGTGCCGGCAAGCTGCCCGAAGGCGAAGCGGAGGGTCTGGATCTGGGTGGTCGTGACGCCGGCCGCGTTGGCGGCCTTGCCGATGGCATCCGCGGAGGCGAGCACCCGGTTCGTGACCGCGGCGATCCCCCCGGCGGCGACCCCGGCGGCCGCCCCCATCTTCGCCAGGCTCGCGCCGACCGTCCGCAGGCGGTCTCGGAACTGCTCCACCCGCCCCTGCGAGCGGCGGACGGCCTCGTCCAGATCCCGGGTGTCGCCCGTGAACCGGGCGTGGACCGCATCGACTTCACGCGCCATGGGATGCCTTCTCCGCGGCCTCAGCCGCCCTCTTCGCCTTCAGCTCCTGCTGGAGCTTGATCAGGCGCTTCACCTCGGGAACCGTGAACGACGACCGTCCGACCTTCGGCGGTGGCGGGCGCCGCACGTCGAAGAGCCACCAGAACTCGCGCAAGGTCAGCCGCCGGAACTCCGTGGGCCCGATCCCCCAGGCGCCGACTGCCGCCCGGAACAGCTCGTCGAAGCGCACGGGCTCGAACACGTCCTGCCCGGACGCGAGCCGGGCGATCAGGCTTCCGGCTTTCCCGGCGCCGGCTCCTCGTCCTCTTCCCGCTTCCGGGGCCCGGGTCCGTACACCTCGGAGACCAGCCAGCCCGCGACGTCGACCATGGTCTGCGTCTCGAGGTCCCCATCCACCGCTGCCTGCCGGACCTCGTCCGCCGTGATCCGGGCGCCAGCGCGGTAGAGCAGGCAGTACACGACCCAGAGGAGATGGGTGCTCGGGATCTCGTCTGGCCCCCGGGCGATGCGCGACGCCAGCCGATGCAGGAGCACCCGCTCCTCGATCATCATCAGCGTCTGCATGTCCGGCCGGCAGGCGTAGTCCTCGCCGCGCCACCGCAGGCGGAGCTCGATGCGGTTCGGCTGGTCCATCAGGTGGCCGGGTTGTAGGTGACGGGGCCCTTGCTCTGCAGCTCGAGCGTGAAGGTGATGGCCTCGTTGTACTGCCCGGTCTCGGCGTAGGAGGTGATCACCGCCTGGCACTCGAGGTTCGCTGGGGTGGTCTCGCCGGAGAGGGTCGGGAAGGTCAGGAGGACGTTCGTGGACACGTCCGCCGCCGCGGCCGCCAGCGCCCGGACGTCGCCGTCGACGACCAGCCCCTCGCACGAGAAGTCCACAGACTTCTGCCCGGGGACCGAGAGCATGTCCCGCCAGCCGTCGTCGTCGTCATTCGTGATGTCCACCGGCTCGTTGTTGATCGTGAAGGACTTCGTGCGGACCCCGGTGATCACCACCTCGGATCCGTCCGTCCCGATCGCGAGGGTCATCTCGCGGCCGACTTGCTCGCTCATGGCCTGTGCTCCTGCGCTACGACGCGCTCGTGGTGACGATGATCCGGAACCGCTGCACCGCGTGGTGCGTCAGCCCGTCCTGCTCGCGCATGACCTCCCCCAGGCCGTCCCACTCGCAGGTCACGAGGTTCAGGCCCGTCACGGAGAGCTCGTGCCGGTGGAGCGCGTCGTAGACGTGCCCCATGATCTCGGCCGCCTGCCGCTTCCCGGGGTAGCGGCTGAAGGTGTGGACCAGGAAGAACGCCTCGTGCCCGAGCCGGTCGTCGGCGTCGAAGGGCTGCGAGGAGACGTCCCCGATCACGACGTAGGGGAACTCGCTGTCGCGGTCCGCGAGCTCCTGCGGGAGAAAGTCGTAGATGGCGGACGTGCTCGACAGCGCGCTCGTCAGCGCCGAGAAGCCCGCGAGGCGCGCGAAGATCGCCTTCTGGATCTCCCACTCAGCGGCCACGGGCCAGGCGCTCCATGCCATCGACGAGGCGCTTGCGCAGGACGGGGATCGCCTCCTGGACCGCCGGGAACAGCCAGGGCCGGGCCTCCATGCGGGAGGTGCCGAACTCGAGGTAGGCGCCGTACTGGACCGCGGTGCCGACTCGCCACTCCCGCGCTGCGGGCGCCTCGACCCAGCGCACCGACCGCACGAGCGTCCCCGTGTCCGTGGCCGGCGGCTCCCCCGGCGCCGATGCCTGGTGCGCCGAGCCCCGGCGTCCTCGAACGGCCGGGTACACGGACCCGGTCTTCGGACCGCGCTGGATGGCCGCCACCGCCTCGTTGCGGGTGTCGATCGCTGCCTTCTGGAGCGCCCCGTCCATGACCTCGTTGGCGCGGTCGCCATAGCGGCGCATCTCGCGGATCAGCTCGTCCGCGCCTGTCACCCGGATCCCGACCTTCACGCGGCGACGCCCTCTTCCACGATCAGCTCGAGCCACCGGTCCCGGAACTCGACGTTCGTGACCCGCCGGATCTGGAAGGGCTGCGAGCGGAACAGGATTCGGTCCTCGGCCCCCACGTCGTCCCGGTAGCGGATCACGCACCGGAAGAGCTGGTTCGCCTCGAGGCGCTCGTACACGTACCGCTCGCCGCCGGAGAGCGCCTTGAAGTAGGCCGGCTGCGTGGCGAAGGTGCTCCAGGTCGTCGCGGCGCCGCCCCCGTCGTCCTTCGTCCGCGACGGGGACTGCAGCTCCACCGTGTGCCGGAGCATCCCCGGGTGCAGGTCGCAGCACTTCACAGGAGCTCCCGGCGCTGCCGGTAGGGCTTCCACAGGGCCTCGGCCCCGGACTTCACCATCGCGCCGCCCGCGTCACAGGCGCCGCGGTGCTCGAACATGTAGGCCACCCAGAGCTTCAGGCCTTCCCGGATCGCCGCGGGGACGTCGCTGCCGGCATCGCCGTAGCCGGCTACGAAGAGCACCTGAACGCCGTTCGCCGGGCGCAGCACGATCGATGGCCACACCTGGCCGTAGCGCAGGACGACGCGCCCGGGCTCGGACTGCGTGTCCACGTAGTAGATCGCCGAGTCCACGACGGTCTCGGTGTCGTCGTCGGCGAACAGCGAGACGCTCGTGACGCTCTGCAGGGGCGACCGGGGAAGCGCGATCTCGTCGCCGACCCCCTCGATCTCCGTGACCGCGAGCTCGCGGACGCCGTCCCACCAGGGGGTGCGCGCGAACGGCAGTCGGTCCAGGGACAGGCGCCACGTCTGTGTGATGAGAGCGAGGCCGCAGTACTCCTCGCATTGCGCCGTCGCAGCCTTGATGAAGCTCCCGATCAGCGCATCGGATCCGGTGTCCGCAGCCGGAATCCCGAGCAGCACCTTCACGTCGGCGGCCGTGATGGGGTCCGCGACCGGTTCGACCGTGCGGACCAGCGCCTCCCGCGGCTGCGGCAGGTACGGCTGCCGGGAGAAGCTCATGCGCGGCTCCGGCGCTTGTTCCGGGGCGCGCGGCCCCGGGCCTTGTTCTGGGGCGCGTCGCCGAGACTCTTGCGCTCGGGCTCTGCGCGCTCGCCTTCCTCTCCGAGCACGCCCTGGCGCTGTGCCTCCTCGAGCGCGGCCTGGGGCAGCCGGTCGTAGTTCCCGGCACCGATGCGCTGGACGTGCCCGGAATCCGTGACGTAGCGGAAGGCTGCTCGAATGAATGGCATACGGTCTCGAGCCCCCAGCCCGAAGGCCGGGGGCCCGCTCCTCTTCAGGGTGGGATCAGGCCGCGGGGGCCTGCAGCGGGTCGCCACGGACGACGACGGCGCCGAACTCGGCCCCCGTCGTGGACGCCGTGGTCTCCTCCACGACCACCCGGATGTACCGGGCGTTGCCGCGGTAGCCGACGCACTGGACCGTGTTGTCGGACGCCGCGACCGCCTCGACGAACTCGCCCACCAAATCGGCAGCGGCCACGTCGGTGTAGGTCGAGTCGTCGTCCGACTCCTGGAGCTTCGGCGTCCACCCACCGTCCGTCACGGCACCGAAGTGCACGACGGCCGCAGCCGAGTCGAAGCCCCGTAGATCCACGCCCGCTCCGGTCGCGGTCGCCGTGCGATCCGCGTCGGGAGCGATGCTGTGGGCCGGCGAGATGTTGCTGGCCAGGTCTCGATTGACCATCGATCGTTCTCCTCTTCAGGCAGCCCCCACGCCTTACGGCGCGGAGAACTGCATCAGCTTGATGGCCTCGAAGTTGATGACGTCCCCGCCGGTCCGCTTCGTGGTGTAGAACTTCACGTACGGCTTGGCGGTGAACGGATCGCGGAGGACACGGATGCCGGCGCGGTCGACGATCTGGTAGCCCACGCCGAAGTTGCCGAAGGCGATCGACAGGGAGCCGTTCGCGACGTCGGGCATGTCCTCGGCCTCGATGACCGGCTGGCCGAGGAGCTGGAGACCCAGACCGGACTCCTGCAGACCCATGGTCCAGAGGTAGTTCCCGTCGGAGTCCTTCAGCTTCCGCACGTCCGCGAAGGTCTTCTTGTTCATCATCCAGACCGCGCCGTTCCGGTAGGCGGCCTTGAGCGTGAACATGAGGTTGATCAGCGGATCGCCGGAGCCGGCGGCAGCCGCCGGGAAGGCACCGTTCACGCCGGAGAGCACGCGCTCGATGACGTTCCAGGTGCTCGAGGTCGGGACCCCCGACGGATAGGTCAGGAAGCCGCGGGGCTTCTCGACGCCGTCACCGCTGACGAAGGCCGTGTTCTCCGCCCGCGCGAGGCGGTCGGCGACCTTGTCGGCGAGCCACTGCTCGATGTCGACCATGGCGTCGTCGAGGAGCTTCTGCGTCGCACGAGGCTCTGCGTAGAGCTCGTGCACCGGGATCTTCCACTTGCCGACGTCCGGCGTGGTCGTCTCCGGCCGCGCCTGCCGCTCCCCGACCCAGCCGAAACCGGCCTCGTCCAGGTCGTTGAAGCCCTCGAGTGCGTCCGTCGAGATGCTCTGCTGAGCCGCTACCTGGCGGACCGGCGAGGTCTCGTAGACGAGTCGGACCGTGCGCCCGGACATGTCGGGCATCACGTAGTAGCCGCCCTCCGGATCCGAGTCGACGGACATGGCCTTCGCCTCGAGCTTGTCGAGGCGGCCCTTGCGGAGATAGAGCTCCATGGCCGCCTTGCGCTCGAGGTAGTCCTCGGCCGTGACCTCCGCGCCCTTGTTCATGGCCCGGAACTCGGCGAGGTCCGCCGCCTTCACGCGGGGCTCGTCGTCCTTCCCGAGGTGCACGCGCTTGGCGAGCAGCTCCGCCTGCTCGGCGCGCTTCTCGGCCGACTTCGTCTGCTCCCGCAGCTCGTCGAGGCTCTTCGTGATCGCCTCGTTGAGCTTCTCGGTACGCTCCGTGAGCAGGCCGTCGGCGGTCTTGGTGAGCGACTTCTCCATGTCGGAGAGTCGCTGGTCGTTCGTCTCCTTGAACTCCTTGAGCAGGCGCTCGAGGTTCTCTGCTGCGCTCATGGCTCAGCTCTCCTGTAGCTCGTGAATGGCGGCCTTCAGCACCGCCGCCAGGGCTTCCTCGTCGCCAGCGTCCTGCGTGGCATCCAGCGCGCCGTACCCGTGGTTCAGGAAGGCGCGCGCCTGGGAACGGCTGAACCCAGCGTCTCGCGTGAGCAGCCGCTCCATGTCTCGCTTCGTCGGGATCTCGCCGCGGTCGAGGGCGTGCTTGACCGCGTCGATCGTGGCCGCCGCGTTCGCCGGGAACGTCACCAGGGACGTCTCCCAGAGGTCGGCGCCGAAGATGTGGAGCCCGTAGGAGTCGTCCTCCCGGGGCTCGGCCCGCGTGACCATGAAGCCGATGGAGAGCCCGCCGAGGGCCCCGGCCTGCGCCAGCGCACGCGCCTCGCGGGCCTTCGCCACCTCGTCGACGAGCATCCGGCCGGAGACCCTCAGGCCGCGCTCGTCCTCGCGCATCTCGTCCCACACCCCGATCGGCTCCCGGGCGTCGTGCTGCCAGAGCATGGGGATCGAGTCCTTCGCCGCGAGGGACTCGCGGAAGGCACCGGGGTGGATGATGTCGCCGTCCGAGTCGATGACCCCGAACACCGAGGCGTAGCCCTCGATCTCACCGGCCTTCGTCACCGCCTTGATTTCGAGCGGGACCCGGGCGTGCTTCATGCGTGCGGGCATGTTCATCATCAGTCCGTCCTGTAGAGCTCGACACAGCGGCAGTTCACGATCTGGTCCGCCGGCGCATTCGGGTCCCCGGGGAAGCGCATCGAGACGCCCCCGACCGTGTACGTGTCCGTCGTGGTCTGCCCGTCCGCCGCCGAGTGATCGGGGCGCGTCCGACTGTCCTCGGCCGAGGCCCACTCCCGGGCCGTCACGAGGCCCGTGGCCTGGGCCGCCGCGTTGCTCGCGAGCACGGAGGCCGTGTGCACCTCCGTGCGGGCGATGACGAGCGAGCGCACCCGCGGGGACCAGAACCCAGTGCCGGGCAGGTCCGGGGCGCCCTCGCGGATCTGGCGCGCCAGCGCCTCCTGCGAGAGGCCCTCAGCCTCCCCCGCGGACAGCACCCCGCGGATCTGCTCCCGCGTGGTCTCGGCGACGAGCACCGACCGGCCGCCGATCGCCGCGAGGATCCGGTTGATCGCGTCCTCGAAGTCCGTGCGCACGTCCTTCCGCATCAGGCTCCCGGCGCGAGACTTCCCAGCGGCCGTGATGACCCGGTCACCGAACACCTCGCCGACGACGCGGTAGGTCTCCTGGTAGATGCCGGCCAGCCGGCGCGCGTGTGCCTCCATCGCGAGTCCGACCGACCCGCCGACCTCGACCGCGACGGCGACCTCGTCGAGCGCCCGCTGGAACTCTCGCTCGAGCGTGCGCGTCGCGCTGAGCTCGTACGCAGCGCGCAGACGGTCCTGCACCGCGACCTCCTGCGGGCCGCGGCGTCCGAGCAGGTACGTCACGCCTTCCGGCCGTAGGCCGCCTCCGCAGCGCGCTCCGTCGGGACGAGCTCAGGCGGGTCCGCCACGAAGTCCACGGGGAGCTGCCCCGCGGGCACGAACAGCGTGTCGCCCCCATCGATGGGCTCGTAGCCGAGCGCCTCGCGCTTCTCGTTGATCGTGAGGAACGGTGCGTTTCCGACCCGGTCCCACTGCAGCTCCTTCCGGACTGCGAGTGCCGGGACATCGTCGTCGTCCACGACGAGCTCGTAGCCCTCGCCCACGAAGGGGACGAGGAACCAGTGCGTCAGGGCCTCGGCGAGCTTCCGCGCCAGCGGCATGACGGCGTCCTCGTAGAGCGCCAGTCGGGCCTCCCGCCAGTTGTTGTAGGTCTGCTGTCCCTCGACCCCGACCAGCTGCTCGGGCACCTGGAACGCCTGGGCGATCTGCGAGGCCGAGAGCTTGATGCCCCCGATCCAGTCCATCTCCAGGGCGGACAGCATCATCTGGACCCACTCGAGCTGACCCTCGAGCAGGAGCGGCCGCCCCGTGCGATTCGACTTCGCACCCTGCTCGTCCAGCGTTGCCCGGAGGCGCCGGAACTGGTCCTCGGGCATGTGGGGCTGATCGCCCTCTCGCGGCGAGTACTTCAGGGCCCCGGACGGCCGTGCGCCGTTCTGCAGCAGACCGAGGTTCCACTTCCCCGCAGCGTTGTGCTGGTCGGCGGCGTAGGCCGCTGCCTCGAGCGGGGACATGCCGTACCAGTCGTTCCGGGGGTGGAAGCGTTTCAGGTGCAGCACGTCCGACGTGCCATCCAGATCGACCTCGTACCGGACCTTCCGGCCGCCTGCGGCGTACTGGAATGCCTCCGGCCAGCCGCGGGGGCCGGGGATGACCTTCATTCGATCCGGGCGCAGCACGTAGAGCTCCGCGCTCCGGCCCGCTACAGCACGCTCCCAGTAGAGGTTCCCCGCGAGCAGGTCGTAGCTCGCAGAGGCCTCGAGGAACTCGGTGCGCGACTGCAGGGGGTTCGGCCGCTCCAGGATCTCGAGCACCGGGTGATCGACGACCTCCCGGTCCCCGCGGTACAGCCGCCACGGAATTGTTGCCACCGACTCGGCGATCAGCGAGATGCACCGGTAGACAACGATGTTCCGCTCGTACCCCTCCTTGGCGAAGCTCTCGTAGTCCCGCGGGGTGTGGACGGGCCGGCCGACGTTCCACATGGACACGACGGGTCCGGTGCGGGACTCCTTCACCTCCGGGGCAACGCGACCGAGCAGCGCGGACCAGAACCCCATGCGTCACTCCATCCAGTCCGTCATAGCGCCCGGATCCGAGGCTGCGCCTGCGCGCGCTTCGCCGGCTCCACCGCGTACCGCACTGCGTCGATGCAGTGGTTGTGCGCGTCGACAAGCGTCGGCAGCACGTCCCCGGTGACCCGGTCCACCTTGTAGCTGTAGAGCCGCGCCTCCCGGCTCGTCTCCCTGCACCGGGGGTGCACGACGATCTCGTCGAAGCTGCGCAGGAAGGCGATGCCCTCCTCCACGCTGCGGGGCCCCTTCCTGGCCGCGACGACCCGGGGTAGGCCATGGCGCTTCAGGTAGCTGATCGACTCCGGCCGCGCCGAGTCCGCCCGGATGACGTGGTCCTCGATCCCCGGGATGTGCTCGGCGAGGAAGGCCGCCGTGGCGTCTAGCTCGAGGCCAACGGAGACCGCTTCGTGCTCGATCCAGAGCCGGCGGTCCGCGATCCAGCACCGGACCCCCGCCGTCGGGTCCTGTGCGAAGCCGAAGTCGAGGCCGTGGTAGGGGCCGTCCCAGTGCGCGCCGGGCGTGAACTCCTCGACCCGGACCTTCCCTGCGAGCACTTGGGCGTCGCTGCGGGTCCGGAACTCGCCCTCCCAGATGTGGGCGTAGAGGTCCGGGTCCCGGCGCAGGTCGTCCAGACGCTCCTGCTCGAGCTCCGCCGGGAACCACGGGTTCTCGTCGAAGTTCACCTTCCGGATGCACGCGCGGCTCGGGGGGTGCTTCACGAACCGCTGGTGCGTCGCCGAGTCGGGGCTGACCGGGTTCCAGGTGAGCCAGATCTCCGAGCCCGGACGGCGGATGGTCGCGGGCAGGACCTGCCAGGAGTGCTCCGAGACGGCCTCGGCCTCCTCGATCCACGCCCGGTCCGCCCGGGCGAGGCCCTTCAGTCCCTCCGGGTCATGGCGGAGGCCACCGAAGATGAACTCCGCGCCGTTGTGGCGGTTCGCGATCCGGTGGTCCGTGATCCGGAACGTGCCTTCGAGGCCCTTGTCCCGAATGATGGCCGCGAGCTCGGCGTGGACCGACTGGCGGATGGAGGTCTGGATCTCCCGCGCGCAGAAGAAGCGCAGCGGCAGGCGGAGGGCCTCCATGATGGCCGTCTGGCCGAAGGTCATGGTCTTCCCCGACCCCCGACCGCCGTAGGCGCCCCGGTACCGCGCGTCTCCCTGGAACACCTCCGGCCACCACCCGGGCACGTCGAAGTGCACTTCGGGGCCGCGACGCGCAGCGGTGCTCACTACTCGGTCGGCTCCTCGTCGCGCCTGTGCACGTGCACGTGGATCGACGCCGGCGGCGCCATGCTCCCGTCCGAGGACGTGTGGTCGATGCGCTCAGGCTTCCACTCGTCCGGCGCCATGTTCCGCAGGCCGAACTGGATCATGGTGCTGGCCCCGGGGCCGCCGTTGCCCTTAGCCACGTCCTTCGCTCGCTCCTCCCACCAGGCAGCGCAGAGAGCCTTGCCGCGAGTGCAGGCGCTCAGAAATTCCGGATGCTCGGCCTGCCAGGCAAGCAGCGTGTTGCGGCACACGCCCAGCTTCGCCGCCACGGCAGTAAGGCTGCTGCCCTCCTCCATGAGCTCCACCACACGCTGGCAGTACACCTTCCGGTACTTGGTGGGGCGTCCTGCCGGCATGGGGCTTCACTCGACCCGCAGGTCCGAGGGTGCACGAGGGAAGAGCTGGTCGAGCACGTTCTTGCCGCCCACGTTGCTGAGGCCGGACTCGTTGCCGGACGTGTCGAACGAGGTGACCGCCCAGTAGTGCCAGCCCGGCCTCGCCGTCCCGGTGTAGGTGGTCTCCTCCGGGCCGGTCGTGGCGAGCAGCGTTCGGTTCCAGGCCTCTGAACACGTGGCGTCCAGCGTGATCTGTGCACCGTCGACGGAGCTCTCGCCGAACGTCGCGTCGATCGTCCCGGGGCACTCCACCTCGTAGACGCGGATGCCCGCCAGGTCCTCGAGCGCAGAGCCGTCCAGATTCGTCGTCGGCAGCGTCCAGCTGAGCGTGAAGCTGCCGGAGCTGTCCGCCATCTCGCAGCCGGCGAGGATCAGTGCCGCCGCCAGCAGAGCTACTGCACGCATCGTGTCGGTCTCCGTTCCGGTTCAGGGCCCGCAGAGGGCGTCGCGTCGATCGAGGTAGCTCGCGAGCTGGGCGGAGGTGACCGGAGCACGCCGGAGCACCTCGCGCTCGCTCGCGGGGATGGTGATGGTCGGGAAGTAGGCGCAGACGTCAGTCGGGTCGGGTGTGACGGTCGAGCACCCCGTCCACAGCACCACGCTCGCGCAGGCGGCGATCGCTTTCTTCCGCCTCGCGCTGGAGCCACTCCCCGGCTTCGCGCTCACGCTTGGCCTGGTCCCAGCGCTGCGCGTCCTTCGTGTCCTGCCGCCACAGCACGGCAAGCCAGACCAGGCCGAGCAGGCCCAGGCTGCCGAAGGACCACGCCAGCCAGTCCACGGCTCAGGCCGGGCTCTCCGGGTCGTTCGGGACCGCCCAGATGCCGAGCGCGGTGGCCACGGCCATGATGGTCTGGACAGCCTGCTCCGCCGGGATGCCCATCAGGGTCCCCTCCGGCGACACGCCCATGAACGACGGGCCGAGCACGACGACGGCGAGGCCGACGATCGCGGCGATCAGCTTGCGGTAGCGCGTCATGTGGATCTCCTATCCGGGGCCGTAGGCGGCCGGTCGCAGTCGAGATGCAGACGAGGCAGCGGCTTCGCTCGCCTCCGCCCAGAAGCGCGCCCAGGTGTCCTCCTTCGGCTTCCCCGGGCGCCAGATCTCGAGGTAGTAGCGCCAGCCCTCCGGCGCGGTCTGAGGCAACGCGTCCGGGTGCCGCCACAGCGCCAGGCGGGCGAAGACGCACGCGAGGGCATCGTTGTGCCGGATCGCGGCCCAGAGCTCCGGCGGCGTGGCGTCCGGATAGCCGAGCGTCAGTGCCAGGTCGTGCGCGAGCGCGCGCGTCGACGGATGCTCGAGCACCCCGCGCACTCCGATAGGCTCGAACTGCCAGAACCCCCTGGCCGGGCCCTTCGGGAGCTGTCGCCGGTGCAGGAACCGGCTCTCCTGAAGACCGATGGCGAGCAGCAGGCGGCGTGCCTCGAAGCCATCCATGTGGTGCGGCAGGAGGTCGAGTCCGGGCTGCAGGTACGTCCGGACGACCTCGAGGAGGTTCATCGGTCCTTCCGGAGCTGCCGCCGCAACACGCGGATCTTCACGATGTGGTACCAGGCCGAGGCCCCACCGCCGACGATGGCGAGGAGCGCAGCCACGAGGTGCGCAGCCTCGGTCCAGCTCGAGAGCTCTGACGCCGCCCACGTCGCGACGGCTCCGACGGCCGCGGCGTCTGCGGCCTTCTCCGCGATCTGTTCCTTGCTCAGCACTCGCATCTCACAGGTCCGTGGGGTCTGGCATCCGTTCCGCGCCACCGGCGAATCGGCGCGCAGATACGACGAGGCCCCGGCGGACGAATCCAGCCGGGGCCTCG
>JAZBPF010000622.1:0-2604 GCA_036351515.1 Pseudomonadales bacterium
CAGTACTTCGACAACGAGTCCAACCCGCACAAGCCCGTGCGCACGGCGCTGCCCGTGGTGGGGCTTCCGGGCGGGTCGCTGATCGAGATCGAGGCGATCGTCGCCTCGCCGGAGTGAGGCGGTCCCCGGCGCCGGCCGCGCGGCCGGCGCCGGGGCTCTGCTATGCTCCGCGCCCCGCGTGACCGGCGAGATCCGAAGACCCGCCGTGCAGCTCTTCTCCCGCCACGGCTTCGTGCCCTCCCGCAAGGGCAGCGGCCTGCTCCTGCTCTCCGGTTCCGGCGCCCTCCCGGACGTGCTGGCCGGACCGCTGCGGGCGCGCTTCCCGCGCCTGAACCTGTTCCTCCTGGGGCGGTCCGACGGGCCGGAGGGAACGGTGCCCCTGCCCGGCGTCCCGGCGCAGCCCGCGGCCTGCCGCCGGCTCCTGCGCCGCACGAAGGCCAAGGCCCTGCTCCTGGATGCGACCCTGCCCACGGACACGGCGCTCCTGCGGGAGGCTCGGGCCTGCGGCCTGCCCCTCGTGCGCGTCGATCCGGGCAGCGGGACGCTCAGAGCGGCCGTCGAGGCACCGGACGCGCACGACGCGGCGCTCGCCGGGACCACGACGGACGCCCTCCTCGACCGCCTCGCCCCCTATCTGGCCGTGAAGCTCCGGACCGCCCAGGACCGGGCCCTGCTCGAGCGCGCGGGGCGGTGGCTCGTCTTCGAGAGCCCGCTGGCGCCGCGGTTCCTGGGCCGCTTCCGGACGATCGCGGACCTGGACGCGCTCGCCGGGGCCCTCGGTCGGCCACGCACGATCCTCTGCCTCGGCAACGGACCCTCCAGCGAGGAGCCGGCGCTCCTCGAGGAGCGGCCGGACGCGATCCTGCGGGTGAACCACCGCTGGCTCGACCGGGGATTCCTCGCTCGCGCCGACTGCGTGTTCACGGGCCAGCGGGAGACGGTCCGGCGCGTGGGGCCGGGCGTGCCCGTCGTGTTTCCCACCGCGGAGCACGAGGAGGACCTCCGGTTCCGGTGCGCGACGCTGCCCGGGCCGATCCCCTGCACGAGCGCCGAGCGCCTCGGGGTGCTCGATCCGGGAACCTTCGGACGGTTCCGGCCCACCAATGGGGCGGTGATGCTCGCGGTCGCCGTCGCGCTCCGGCCGGAGCGCCTGATCGTGGCCGGCATCGATCTCTTCAGTCACCCCGCGGGGAGCTATCCGGGCGACCCGCGGATTCCGAACGCGTACACGATCGGTCATGATCGCGACACCGAGCTCGCGTTCATGCTCGACACCCTCGCAGGCCACCGCGGCGCGCTGCACCTCGTCGGCGACGCGCTCCGGGAGGCCTGGCGCGCCCGCGGCGCCGCAGTGCCGCCGGCGGGGGACGACTCACAGGAGCAGCAGGCATCGTGAAGGCTGGAGCCAAGGGGCAGTTCAAGACTCGCCCCCATCACAAGACGTTCCGCGGCATGCTCGGCAGCGAGTCGGGCCGCCCGCCCGGGCACCGGTCGGCGCCGGTGCTCGTGCGCCTCGATCCCGAACCGGGCGTGACGCCGTCGGAGGCGCCGCCCGTGCGCATCTTCGTCGGCTCCGAGCCCGCCCAGTACCGCGCGGAGCGGGTCCTCGTGTGGTCCATCGCGAAGGTGCGGGATCCGGCGCGCGCCTACGAGATTCATCTCATGAAGGACCTCGAGGGCTTCGACCGGAGCGGCTGGAAGACCGGCTTCACGAACTACCGCTACGCGATCCCGCAGCTCGCCGGCGGGACGGGCCGGGCGATCTACAACGACGTGGACCAGATCTACCTCGGCGACCCCGCGGAGCTCTTCGACGCCGACATGGGCGGCAAGGGCGTGCTCAGCATCGACGACAAGGAGACGTCGGTGATGCTGATCGACTGCGAGAAGATGGCGCCGCTGTGGAAGCTCGAGGAGACGCACCGGCTCCAGAAGCACAAGCACTACCGCGCCCTCGCGCACGACGCGGGGCTCTGGGGCCACATGCCGGCCGTCTGGAACGCGCGGGATCACGAGTACGTGCCCGGCGAGAGCAGGCTGCTGCACTACACGATCCTGCACACGCAGCCCTGGGAGCCCTTCCCGGAGTACCTGCGCTACGAGAGGAACGCGAACGCCGAGGTCTGGAACGCCCTCGAGCGCGAGGCGGACGCGGCCGGTTTCACCCTGTTCACGAAGGCGCACCCGAGCCCCCGCTACGGCGAGCTGCTCGAGATGTACGCGACCATGCACGAGGAAGGGCGCCCGGAGAGCGGACACTCGGCGGCGAAGACCTTCTCCGGGGTGTCCCTGGTGGAGCACGTCGAACCCGTGGCGCGGCTCTGCCGCGAGACCGGCGCGGAGACGCTCCTCGACTTCGGCGCCGGCAAGGGCGGGCTCTACGAGGACGACCCGGCCCACCCCGCCGGCAGCCGCCACAAGCGCATGAAGGACTGGCCGGGGGTCGCGGTGACCTGCTACGACCCGGGCTACGAACCCTTCTCGGGACCCTACGAGGGGAGCTACGACGGCGTCATCACCACGGACGTGCTCGAGCACATCCCCGAGGAGGACATCGCCTGGGTGCTCGACGATCTCTTCGCGCAGGCGAGGAAGTTCGTCTAC
>JAZBPF010000623.1:0-7710 GCA_036351515.1 Pseudomonadales bacterium
GCCCGCCTCGCGGCCGATCTCGTCCTCCTGCTCCATCTGGCCTTCGTGGCCTTCGCACTCCTCGGAGGCCTCGCGGCGCTGCGCTGGCGCCGCGCGCCCTGGCTCCACCTCCCGGTGCTCGCCTGGGGGGTGGCCATCGAGTGGATCGGCTGGACCTGTCCGCTCACACCCCTCGAGAACGCCCTGCGCCGGGCGGCCGGCGAAGCCGGGTACCCCGGCGGCTTCGTCGAGCACTACCTGCTGCCCCTGCTCTACCCCGGTGCGCTGACCCCGACGGTCCAGTTCGTCCTCGGCGCCGTCCTCCTCGCGGTGAACGCCCTCGTCTACGGCTTCGTGCTGTCGCGCCGGCGCTGACGCCGCTGTGCTAGCGTTCCCGAGGGCATCGGGAGACGAGGCGATGGCGCGCAGGCAGCAGGTACTGGTGCTCTGGCTGGCCCATTCGGCGCTCGACGCCGAGGTCGTCGCCTGGTCCCGCTGGGACGGAACCGGTGCACGCGAGTACACGGCCGGCGACGAGGAGGAACCGCCCTACGGGACCGGCCTCGACGCGCTCCGCGACGGCTGGCGCCTCTTCCAGGCGAGCCCGCTGCGGCCGCACGGCCGCGGCGAGGAGTTCCGCCTCGACTACCTGAAGTACGAGTTCCTGTTCGAGAAGCTCGTGGACGTCGCGGAGGCCGGCCCGTGAGCGCGGCGATCGGACTGACCACGGCGCAGATGGCGGAGTTCGCGGCGCGCGGCGTGCTGCGCCTCGACGGCGTCGTGCCCGACGCGATCAACCGGGCCTTCCTCGAGCTCCTCGGGACGCCGCCGGCGGGCGGCGAGGGCCTGCGCGCCTGGTACGGCCGGCTCATGCGCGGCAGCGCGATCCCGCGGGTGCCGGCGGGAACGCCGCTCGAGGCGGCCTACGCCCCGGGGAGTCCCCTGCGGGCCCTCGTGGAGGTCCCGGAGGTCCGGGGGGCGATCGAGAGCCTCGTCGGTCCCGGGTCCCGCCTCGACCACCACTTCCTCCACGTGACCTTCCCCCCGCGCTTCCTGGGCGGGGACGCGCGTGCCCCGAAGGCCCAGCACTGGCACCAGGACTCGACCATCGACCCGCGCGAGGACGCCTTCGACGTCCAGCTCTTCTACTTCCCGCAGGCCGTGACGCCGGAGATGGGCGGGACGCGCTACCTGCCGGGCTCCCACCTGCGCGTCGTCAGCGAGGCAGCCATCGCCCGCTATCAGAACGTGCGCGGCCAGCGCCACGTCGTCTGTCCGGCGGGCTCCGTGCTCCTCGCGCACCACGGCCTCTGGCACGGCGGCGGCGCGAACCGCTCGGACGCCCTCCGGTTCCTGTTCAAGATCCGCCTGGCGCCGACCGTGCCCCAGGTGCGGCTCTGGGACACGGCGGACCTCGAGGCGGGTCCGCACCCTCAGCGGCCCATCTTCTGGACCGGCGGGGCGGGCGACGACGGCACCGTCGACGCGATCCTCACGCGCCCCGAGCCCTGGTTCGAGGCCGACACCTCGCGCCTCGAGTACGTGGCGCGGATCCGCTTCTGGCGCCGGCTCCTGGGCGATCCCTCCTGGGACGCGGACTACTGGCTCACGCGCCTCGAGAACGAGCCGGGCCGGGCGCCCCGCTGACCGGGACGGTCGGCGGGAGCGAAGGACGCGCCGCGCCCCCGGGCGGATGACGCACACGCCGCCGGGCCGGGGGCCGCTTCCGCGAGGCGCGCGAAGGGGGACCGTCGGAGCCCCGTGCCGGCGAGGGTCCCCCATGCCCGTCGTCCCCTGGACCTGCCCCGTCTGCGGTCACGGCTTCGGCCTGCGCGAGGCGCTCTGCGAGGACCGGCGCGATCCGCTCCGGAGCTTCGGATGCCCGCACTGCGGCACCTTCCTCGCGCGTCGGCGGACCCATCGGCTGTGCTGGCGCTGCTTCCTGCCCCGGGCCGCGGGTCTCCTCTGCGTCGCCGCCGTGCTGCTGGTGCTCCTCGCCGTCACCGGCTGGCTGCGCGTCGAGTTCTCGGAGCGCTTCGCGCCGGATCTCGCGGGGCCGGCGACGACCCTCGTCGCGCTGTTGCTGCTGCGCCGGATCGAGCTGCGCTGCACGGAGCCCCTCGGCCCCGCCCTCGTCCCCGTGGACGCCCTCGACGAGGCGGAGCGGTCCCGTCTGCGCGTCCGGCCCTGAAGCGGTCCTGGCCCGCATCGCTCACCGATGCACGGCTCCGGCCGCGGGCCGACCGGAAGATCCCGCGTTGCGCTCGGACCGGGTGCAGGGCGTGCGGTCCCGTGCCCCTGCGCGCCCGCGCTGGCGCGCGCCTCGTCCCCTCCGGCAGCTCCACGCCCTCGCTTCGCGAAGCGGTGAGCGCTGCGGCCTAGCGACGGAGCGCCAGGAAGAGCTCCGCCGTGGCGACGGCGTCGTCGAGGGCGTCGTGGGCGCGGTGGGGCGGCAGCGAGAAGCGGGCGCGGAGCGCCGGCAGGGAACCGGCCCCGCCCTCGAGCGGCACCCCCCGGCGCGCGAGCCGCTCGAGTGCGTCGACGCGCACGTCCCGCACCGGCGCGAGGAAGGGGGTGTGGAAGTGGGTGCGCCAGGCCGCGTCGAGGAAGGCGAGGTCGAAGGGGGCGTGGAAGAACAGCAGCGTCCGGTCCCGCTGGGCGCGCGCGAGGGCGAGGAGGGCGCGGCGCAGCGGCAGGCCGGCCCTGGCGCGGTCCTCGTCGCGGATGCCGTGGATCGTGGCGGAGACGCCGACGGGGGCGGCGCCGGTCACCAGCAGGCGCCGGGCGGAGGCGAGGGGGATCCGGTCCCCGTCCACCGCCACCCAGCCCAGCGCCAGGATCTCGCCCGAACGCGGATCGAGGGCGGAGGTCTCGAGGTCGAGGGCGAGGAAGCGCCCCGCCGGCGCCGCACGGCGCCAGCGCCGGGCGAGGGCGCGCGAGAGCGGTGGCGCGGCCCCGGTGGCGGCCCGGCGAGCGCGCCAGCGGCGACGCGCCTCAACCCAGACGGTAGGCATTGGCGAGGGAGCGCTGCGCGTCCCGCATCACCGTGAAGGCCGCGTGCAGCTGGCGCTGCTCGAGCGGGGAGAGATCGGTCGGGGGCAGGTGATTGTCCGGCTCGCGGCCGGCGCGGAGCCGGGCCGCCTGGTGCCGCAGGCGCAGATGGTTCACGAACTCCAGGGCGTCCACGAGGCTCGCCGCGCTCGCCGGCGCCAGCCGGTCCCCGGCGAGGGCGCGGAGCCGGTCCGCCGTGTGCGTCGTCGCCACGCCGGCGGCGAGCGCGTGGATCCGCGCGAGGTCGACCACCGGCACCACGCCCCGGTGCTTGAGATCGAGCGTGTCCGCGTGCTCCCCGCCGCGCTCGAGGACGAAGCGGCGGAACAGGCCGAGGGGCGGTGGCGTGCGGCAGGCCTGCTCCGTGAGCAGCGTCAGGAAGAGGGTGGAACCGGGCGCACGGCCGCGGATCTCCTCGCGCACGGCGCGCGTCAGGGCGGGATCGCCGGCGCCGTGGCGCAGGTCGAAGAAGATGTTCGCGTGCAGCAGCGCGCCGGGGGTCGGCTCGTCGATCCAGCGCCGGAAGGTCCGCTGCCAGTCCGAGACGGGCATGCGCCAGGCCCGGTTGGCGGCCATCACGTCGCCGGGGCAGCGGCGGATGCCGCAGGCCGCGAGGCCCTCGCAGACCGACTCGGCGAAGGTTGCGAACCAGCGCTTCTCCGCCTCGCCGAGCCCGTCGGCGAGGATCAGCGCGTTGTCCTGGTCCGACCCCGCGAGCTGCTCCCGGCGCCCCTGGGAGCCGAGGAGGATCCACGCCCAGGGCGCCGGCGCCGGACCGAGGGCCTCCTCGGCGAGCGCGATCAGCCGTCGCGTGAATCCGTCGGTCACGGCCGAGACCATCCGCCCCGTGTGCTCGGCGAGGGCGTCGGCTTCCGCCAGCTGCACGACGAGCCGGGGCAGGCGCAGGCCGACGGAGACGAGCGCGTCCCGGTCGCGCGCCGCCTCCACGGCGGCGAGGAGGTGCAGCGGATGGTCCCGCTCGGCGCGGAGCAGGTCCTCCCGGTGCACCACGCCGAGGAGCCGATCGCCGTCCCGGACGGGAACGTGGTGCACGTTCGCCTCGAGCATGAGGGCGAGGACCTCGGCCACGGTCGCCTCGCCGGTCACCGTGCGCGGCTCGGGGGTCATGATCCGCGCCACCGGCACGTCCCCGTCCAGCCCCGCGGCGAGCACGCGCCGCCGCAGGTCCCGGTCCGTGACGATGCCCCGGAGCTCCGTTCCCTCGACGACGAGCAGCGCCGTCGCGTCGGCGGCGCCCAGGAGCCGGGCCGCCTCCCGCGCCGTGGTGGTGGCCGGGGCCGTCGCCGGCGGTCGCGCGAGGAGATCGCGCACGGGCGTCGAGCCCGTCTCCGTCGCCCGCCGGTCGGCGACGGCGCGGGCGATGCGCGTGCGGGCGTCGTCCCGGAAGAAGGCGGCGAAGGCCGACTCCGCGGCGCAGAGGGCCCGGAAGCGCTCTGCGGGCAGCGCGTAGTAGAGCGTGTCCTCGATGGTCCGCGCGTCGAGCGTCGAGGGCTCGCCCTCGAGCAGGGACAGGTGGCCGAAGCAGCCCCCCTCGCCGAGGCGGGCGACGAGATCGCCGTCCGGTGCCGTGAGCTCGACGGCGCCGCGGCGCACGACGAAGAGCGCGGCGGCCGGATCCCCCGCGCGGAGCGGTCGCTCCCCGAGGCGCGCGTAGTGGACGGTCAGGGCGCCGATCGCCGCGAGACGGCGGTCCGGATCGAGGGCGTCGAAGGGCGGGGTCGCGGCGAGGAAGGCCTCGACGTCCCCGGGGGGCGCCGGGGCGTCGGGGTCAGTGACCGACCGCACCGCCGGCTCCCCGCGGGACGCGGATCCGTTCCACGAGTTCGCGGACCGCGGCCGGCGGTGCCGGGGTGACGGCGCTCACGGCGAAGGCCACGGCGAAGTTCAGGAGCATGCCGAAGGCCCCGATGCCCTCCGGCGAGATCCCGAAGAGCCAGTTCTCCGGGACGTTCTCGGCCATCGGCTCGACGAAGATCCCCTTGAACCAGAGGATGTAGCCGAGCGTGAAGAGGAGGCCCGTGAGCATTCCCGCCACGGCGCCCTCGCGGTTCACGCGGAAGCTGAAGATGCCCATGAGGATCGCCGGGAACAGGGACGCCGCCGCCAGGCCGAAGGCGAAGGCCACCACCTGGGCGACGAAGCCGGGCGGGTCGTAGCCGAGGTAGCCCGCGAGGCAGACCGCGAGCGCCGCGGACACGCGCCCCGCGAGGAGCTCGGCCCGTTCGGAGATCCGCGGCAGGAAGGTGGCCTTGAGCAGGTCGTGGGAGATCGCCGCGGAGATCACGAGCAGGAGCCCCGCGGCCGTGGACAGGGCCGCGGCGATGCCCCCGGCGGCGACCAGGGCGACGACCCAGTCGGGGAGCCGGGCGATCTCCGGATTCGCGAGCACGAGGATGTCCCGGTCCACCTCGAGCTCGTTGCCCCGCCAGCCCCAGGCGCGGGCCCGCTCGGCGAAGGCCGCGTTCGAATCGTCGTAGTACTGGATGCGCCCGTCGCCGTTCCGGTCCGAGTAGGCGATCAGGCCGGTCTCCTCCCAGGTGCGGAACCACTCCGGCCGTGCCTCGTAGGCGAGGTTGCCCTCGGGTGCACCCACGGGGCCGGGCTGCATGGTCTCCACGAGGTTCAGGCGCGCGAGGGCGCCGACGGCCGGCGCCGTCGTGTAGAGGGCGGCGATGAACAGGAGCGCCCAGAAGGCCGAGCGCCGGGCGTCGGCGACCTTCGGCACCGTGAAGAAGCGCACGATCACGTGCGGCAGGCCCGCGGTGCCCACCATGAGGGCGGCGGTGATGAAGAAGACGTCCACGGTGCTCTTGCTGCCGTCCGTGTAGGCGCGGAAGCCGAGGTCGGTGACGACCTGGTCGAGGCGCGCCAGGAGCGGCGTGTCGGTGCCGGCGATCGTGTCGCCGAAGGCGAGCTGCGGGATCGGGTTGCCCGTGACCTGGAAGGCGATGAACACCGCCGGGACCGTGTAGGCGGCGATCAGCACGCAGTACTGGGCCACCTGCGTGTAGGTGATGCCCTTCATGCCGCCGAGCACCGCGTAGACGAAGACCACGGCCATGCCCACGAGCAGCCCCGTGGTGACGTCCACCTCGAGGAAGCGCGAGAACACGATGCCGACGCCGCGCATCTGCCCCGCCACGTAGGTGAAGGACACGAAGATCAGGCAGATCACCGCCACCACCCGCGCGATGCCCGAGTAGTAGCGCTCGCCGATGAAGCCCGGGACCGTGAAGCGCCCGAACTTGCGCAGGTACGGCGCGAGGAGCAGCGCGAGGAGCACGTAGCCCCCGGTCCAGCCCATGAGGTAGACGGAGCCGTCGTAGCCGAGGAAGGCGATGAGACCGGCCATGGAGATGAAGGACGCGGCGCTCATCCAGTCGGCCGCCGTGGCCATGCCGTTCGCGACCGGATGCACGCCGCCGCCGGCCACGTAGAACTCGCCGGTGCTGCCGGCACGGGTGCGCACGGCGATCGCCACGTAGAGCACGAAGGTGGCGCCGACCACGAGATAGGTGAGGAGCTGGAGGGACACGGTCCGGCCCTAGTCGTCGTGGAGGTCGTGATCGCGATCGATGCGCGCCATGGCACGCACGTAGTAGGCGATCAGGGCGAGGAAGATCCAGATGGACCCCTGCTGGGCGAAGAAGAAGCCGAGCGGGAAGCCGCCGATGCGGACCCGGTCGAGGACGTCGACCAGGAGGATCCCGAAGCCGTAGGAGGCGACGAACCAGATCGCGAGGCAGCGCCCCACGAGGCGGAGGTTCGCCCGCCAGTAGGCGCGGGTGTTGGCGTCGTGTTCCTCGGGCGTCATCGGGCCCCTCCCTTCCCCACGGCCGATTCTGGCAGATCGCCGGCGCCGGCGAAGCCGAGCTGGCGCCAGCCCTCGTAGACGGCGACGGCGACGGCGTTCGAGAGATTCAGGGAGCGCAGGCCGGGTCGCTGCGGCAGCCGCACGCGTCGCTCCGCGGGCACCGCGTCGAGCACCGCCGCCGGGAGGCCCCGGGTCTCGGGTCCGAAGAGCAGCGCGTCCCCCGGCCGCCAGGCGACCGCGTCGTGGCGCACGGTGCCGCGGGTCGAGAAGGCGAAGAGGCGGGCGTCCCCGTGCGTCTCGCGCCAGGCGTCGAGCGTGCGGTGCACCCGCACCTCCGCGTACTCGTGGTAGTCGAGGCCGGCCCGGCGCAGGCGCGCGTCGTCCAGCTCGAAGCCCAGGGGCTCGATCAGGTGCAGGCGGGCGCCGGCGACGGCGCAGAGGCGGATCACGTTGCCCGTGTTCGGCGGGATCTCCGGCTCGAAGAGCACGACCTCGAACACGCGGCGGATCAGTCCGCGACGAGGCGATAGATCGCCGCGTCCATGTCCGAGGAGAACAGCACGCTGCCGTCGCCGGCCGCCGCCACCCCCGTGGGCACGTAGGCCCCCGGCGTCCCGGGCGGTGCCGGATAGCCGATCGGCGCGTCCTCGGCGAGCACCGTGCGCGTGCCGTCCGCGGGGTCGATGCGCAGGATCCGCTTCGCGCCGACCTCCGCGACCACGAGGCTGCCGTCCGGGGCCCGTGCCACGCCCTCCGGCCCGTCGAGCCCCTCGGCGAGCACCGTGAAGCGACCGTCGGCGAGGGTCACGCGGAGGATCCGGCCGCCGCCGTGCTCGCTCACGAGC
>JAZBPF010000624.1:0-3386 GCA_036351515.1 Pseudomonadales bacterium
CAGCTCCGTGTAGAGCAGCGGCGAGAGGCGCTCGAGGGCCGCCTCGTCGCCGTCGCGCCAGGCGACGAGGAGACCCGTCACGTCGAGGGACTCGTTCATGGAGCCGATCAAGGCGGAGCGCCGCCTCGCCGTCAACCCGGACGTGCCCGACGGCAGGGTCGCCCCGGCGGTCGTTGCACCGCGAACCGCGCCCTGCTGTCATCGACGGAAGCGACGGCGACCGAGAGGCATCCGCGTCATGGAAGACCCGGAACGCAACGCAAGGCTCCGCCGCCTCTTCCACGAGGCGTCGGGCAGGGCATCGGCAGAGAGAGAGGCCTGGCTTCGGGCGCACTGCACCGACGATCCGGTGCTTCTCGAGGAACTCCGGGCCCTGCTGCGGGCCGACGACCGAACCGACGGTGTGCTGCGGGACGCCGTCGCGGACGCAGCCCGAGCCGTGAGCGGACCCGAGGCGACGGGGGAGGTACCGGAGGCGCTCGGCCCCTGGCGCGTGCTCCGACCACTCGGCCGAGGCGGCATGGGCGCCGTCTTCCTGGGGGAGCGGGCCGATGGGCGCTGGCAGCAGCAGGTCGCGATCAAGCTCGTCGGCCATACCCGTCCTTCACCGGAACTGGCAGCTCGCTTCCGGGCCGAACGGCGCATCCTCGGACGCCTGCGTCATCCCGGCATCGCCCGCCTCCTGGACGGCGGCGAGACGTCGGACGGTACCCCCTACCTCGTCATGGAGTACGTGGACGGCGAGCCCGTCGACCGATGGTGCGATGCGCGCCGACTTCCGATCGAGGCGCGACTCCAGCTGTTCCTGAAGATCTGCGACGCGGTCCAGCACGCGCACCAGGCGCTCGTGATCCACCGGGATCTGAAGCCGTCGAACATTCTCGTCACCGAGGAGGGTGAACCCCGGCTCCTCGATTTCGGCATCGCGAAGGTCCTGGCAACGGACGAAGACGGTCCGGCCGAGGACACGCGCTCCGGCCTGCGGATCATGACGCCGCGCACTGCGAGCCCGGAGCAGATCCTCGGCGATCCCCTGACCACGGCCACCGACACCTATGGCCTGGGCCTGCTCCTGCACGTGCTACTGGCCGGTGATCTGCCCTACCCGGTGGACGGCATCGGCATCGCCGAGTTCTACCGAACCGTGCTCGAGGTCGAGCCGGAACGGCCGAGCGCCACGGTCCTGCGCGTCGGCGACGCCGTGGCGGAAGCTCGCGACACGACGGTGACTCGCCTGCGCGGCCAGCTCCGGGGTGACCTCGATCGCATCGTCGGCAAGGCGCTCCGCAAGGAACCACAACTGCGCTACCCGACCGTGGGCGCCCTGGCGGAGGACGTCCGCGCTCACCTCGAACTACGTCCGGTCTCCGCACGGCGAGACAGCTGGCGCTACCGGAGCGGCCGGTTCCTGCGGCGCAACCGCGCGGCCGTCGGGGCGGCCGCGGCGGTGCTGTTCGCCCTGGGGGCCTTCGCCACGTACCACACGAACCGCATCGCCGCCGAGCGGGACGTCGCAGAGCGCGAGCGCGCGACCGCGGAGCGGGTGACGGAGTTCCTCGTGGACAGCTTCGACGTGGCAGACCCGGACAGTCGCCCGGGCGAGACAGTGACGGCACGGGAGATCCTCGACCAGGGCGCGGCTCGCATCCGGGGAAGTCTCGCGGAGGCGCCGGAGATCCGCCTGCGGCTGCTCGAGACGCTCGCCCGGGTGTATCTGTCCCTCGGTCTCTTCGATCAGGCCGGGACGCTGCTGGACGACGCGATCGCCCTTGCCGAGGCCGGCGGGGCTCCGCCGAATCAACGCCTCGGACTGCGAGCGAGGAAGGCGAACGCCGTGGGCTACGGCGGCGATCTCGCCGGCGGCATCGAGGGCTACCGCGCCGTCCTCGCCGATGGGGACTCCGGAACGCTCGACGAAAGGCTGCTGCTCCGCCTTCGCAGCGACCTCGCGGATCTGCTCCAGCGTCATGGCCAGTACGCCGAGGGTCTCGCCGAAATCGACGTGGCCGTCGCCCGCGCTCGCGCGCTGGGAGAGTACGCGGAGGCGGAGCTCGCCGACGCCCTGACGATCCGCGGCGGGATCCGCGTCACGGACGGCGGCTTCGACGAGGGCGAGGCCGACCTGCGCGAGGCACTCGGTCTCCAGCGACGAATCTACGGCGAGGACAACCACCGAATCGCGGAGACGCTCCACGAGCTGGGCGGGATCGCCTTCATGCGCGGCGACTACGCGCAGTCCGCGGCGCTGCTCGAGGACGTGATCGAGCGCCAGCGCCGGACGCTCGGGCCGGAGCACGCAGCCGTGGGCCGGAGCATGGCGAGTCTCGCCTCGGTGCTCTGGGCCATGAACGACCTGCCCCGGGCCGAGGCGCTGGCGCGCGAGTCGAACCGCATCAAGGCGCTCACCCTGCCGCCGACGCACGACGACATCGTGCACACGCTGTACACGCTCGGCGGAATCGTGGCCCAGCAGCACCGCTATGCCGAAGCAGTGGAGCTCCTCGAGGAGACGCTGGCCCTCCAGCGGGCCGGGAACGACCCGCAGGATCCGCAGATCGGCAACACGCTCGCGGAGCTGGCCGGAGCCCGCCTGGCGCTTGCGGATTTCGACGGTGCGGAGGCCGCCTACCGCGAGTCCATCGCCCTCCAGTCCGCTGCGCTCGGCGAGGACCACCTCTGGGTGGCGATCACCTGGCGCCAGCTCGGCATGCTGGAGTTCCTGCGCGGCGACGGCGAGGCGGCGGTGGCGGCGACCGCCGAAGCGCTCGACCGGGCGAGCCGGAGCACGCCCGAGCGTCATCCGCAGCGCGCGGCCATGCATCGCGACCACGGGCGGGCACTCGCCCTGGTGGGACGTCTTGAAGAAGCCGAGCGACATGCCCGCCGAGGGGTCGAGCTCTACACGGCCGCGGAGCATGCGGACGGCATGACCACGAGCGGACTGGCCCTCGCGGAAGTGCTGCATCGGGCCGGCCGCCTCGACGAGGCGCTGGAGCTGGCCGGCAAGGCCCTCGCGAGCCAGGAGGCCGCCTACGGTCCGGACGATCCACAGCTGTCGCCCGGCCTCGTGATCCAGGCGAGGCTGCTCGCGGCAGCGGGACGCCGGG
Organism: Pseudomonadales bacterium; assembly: GCA_036351515.1. GTDB lineage: Bacteria > Pseudomonadota > Gammaproteobacteria > Pseudomonadales > Azotimanducaceae > JAZBPF01. The sequence continues at coordinate 3,108 of JAZBPF010000624.1, forward strand.
AGGCCAGCCGGACCGTGGCGCGGCGAGCCCAGGCGCTCCGGCGCGGGCTCCACCCGCCGGAGTTCCCCCTGGACCGGGAGCTCGCGGCGCTCGCCGGCGCGGCCGCCGCGCCGACTTCCGGAGCACCCTGATTCCGTGGCCGTCGTGTACGCCGCCGAATCGTCGCTGGACGCGCACCTCGTCAAGGGGCTGCTCGAGCAACGGGGCGTGCCCGTGCGCATCGTCGGGCACCACCTCGAGGGCGGCATCGGCGAGCTGCCGGCCGGGGGGCTGGTGCAC
>JAZBPF010000625.1:0-3681 GCA_036351515.1 Pseudomonadales bacterium
CTTCACGGCGTTCATCCAGGCGCCGGCCCGCGGCAGGATCGCCCCGCCGCCGACGCCCACGACCATGAGCGGGACGCCCATGCCGAGCGCGAGGGCGAAGAGGGCGCCGCCGCCGAGGAGCGCGTCGCCGGTGGTGCTGATGTAGACGAGGGCGCCCGCGAGAGGGGCCGACACGCAGGGCGAGACGAGCAGGCTCGAGAACACGCCCATGGCGGCCACGCCCCCGAGGCTGCCCCCGGCCCCGCCGCGACCCTCGAGCCGCGCGCGCAGCGCCGCCGGCAGCTGCAGCTCGTAGAAGCCGAACATGGACAGGGAGAGCGCCACGAAGAGCGCGGCGAAGCCCACGAGCACCGGCGGGCTCTGCAGCCAGCCGTGGAGGTTCAGGGCGCCGCCGAAGAAGCCCACGATGGTCCCGAGCACGGCGTAGGTGGCCGCCATGGCGAGCACGTAGGTGCCCGACAGGAGGGCGGAGCGGCTCCGGGTGGCGTGCTCGCCCTGGCCCGCGATGATGCTCGAGAGGATCGGCACCATGGGCAGCACGCAGGGCGTGAAGGCGAGGCCGATGCCCGCGACGAAGAACACGAGGAGCGCCGTCGCGAGGCTGCCGCCCCCGAGGAGCGCGGCGAGGCGGCTCTCCTCCGTGACCGGCTCGCCGGCCGCTCCGGCCGACGCGACCGCGGGCCCGGTCTCTGCAGGCGCCTCCTCGGCCGGGGCGACGGACGCCTCCGGCGCCGCGGGCGGCTGGTCCAGGACGGTCCCCGCCGCCGGCCCCGTGAGCGCCACCCAGCGGCGCTGGGGCGGATAGCACAGCCCCGCCTCCGCGCAGCCCTGGTAGCGCACGACGAGCAGCGCGCCCTCGGGAATCGCCCCGCCCAGCGCGAGCGGGACCGTCACGTCGCCGTGGTAGACCTCCACGTCGCCGAAGTACTCGTCGGTCTTCGGCTCTCCGGGCGGCACCGACGCCTCCACGGAGGCGTCGCCGCCCCGCTCCAGCGCGAACTCGAAGCGGTGCCGGTAGAGGTAGTAGTGGTCCGCGATCTGCCAGAACACGCGGGGGCGTTCGCCCAGCTCCGCGCCGAGGGCGAAGGCCTCGTCCACGGGCAGGAACTCGGGACGCCCCCCGAGGGGGTCGGCGGCGCCGACGTCGAGCGTCGCGACGAGTGCGAGCAGGGCGACGCAGAAGCGGAACCGGAACGGCTTGGGGGCCGGGAAGCGCATGGGCAGCATCCGTGACTGGCGACGCGGGCAGGCGACCGGTCTCCGCTCGGACCCGGCAGCCCCCCGACGGGTTCCCCGGGGGGCCACGCGTTGCGTGGCGGACGATCGCCCCGAAGAATAGCAGAGCCCCCGAGGACGGACCCCGCCATGCCCGCCCCACCCCGCCTCGCCTGCGTCGCGATCGTGCTCCTCGCGGGTCTCGCACTCCCTGCGGCGACGCCGCGGGCGGCCGAGGACCCGGCCGGGAACGCCCCGCCCACCGCGCAGGCGGGCGACGCGGGGGCCGAGCCCGCGCCCCGGAGCCCCGCCCGGCAGCGCCGCATCGACCGCCGGATCCGCCGGGGCGAGGCCGCCCTGGCGGACCTGCGCCTGACGACGCCCCCGGAGGACAGCGCCCTGCGCTGGTTCCGGGAGGCCCTCGAACTCGGGCCCGGCGATCCGCGGGCCCTGCTCGGCATCGGCCGCATCGTCGAGGCCTACCTGGGCCTCGCCGAGGACGCCGCGGCGCGCGGGGACCGCGAGCAGGCCCGCGCGTACCTCGAGAACGCCGCGACCGTGGACGCCGACCACCCCTCCCTTCCCGCGGGACGGGAGCGGGTGCAGCGGCTGCTCGCGGGGCGACCCGAGCGCCTCGAGCTGGACGGCGACGCCCTCGAGCGGCAGGACGGCGCCCTCGCGGAGCGGCTCTCGGCGCTCGGCACGCGGGCGAAGGAGGAGGGGCTGCTGGTCGTGATCCGCGCCCCGCGCGACGACTGGAGCCGCTGGATCTACCAGCGCATGAACGCGGCGCCCCCGGCCGTGCGCCTCCGGGCGCGCTCGGAAGTGGGGCGCCCACCGGGCCTGGAGCTCGTTCCCGTCGAGCCCTGAGCGGCCGCGCAGGTCCCACGCGCACCCGGGGCTGGTCGCGCACCGCTGCCGCGCGACGGCGCTCCCCCTGCGGACGGCTCGGGCACGGTTCCCGGCGCGAGCGGCTCGCCCTGCCGCGCCCGGCCTTCGCGGCCGCGACGAGGGGGTGCGATACTGCAGCCGCCCGCGCGCCCGCCGGACGCGCGCCCACCGGCCCGGAGTGCTCGATGGTCCCACCCGCCGCTCGCCTCGCGCTCGTGCTCGTCCTCGCGCTGCCGCTGCTCCCCGCCCGCGCGGAGCCGGCCGTGGAGGACCCGTGGATCCGGGAGGCGCCGCCGGGCCGGGACGTGACGGCGGCCTACCTGCGCATCCACAACCCGGACGCGGAGGACCTGACCCTCGTGGCCGCGGCCAGCCCCGCCGCCGGCCGGGTGGAGCTCCACGAGCACCGCCGCGAGGACGGCATGATGCGCATGCGGCAGGTGGAGCGGGTGGTGGTCCCGGCCGGCGAGACCGTGGCCTTCGAGCCGGGCGGCCTGCACCTCATGCTCTTCGCCTGGGACGGCCGTCCCGCCGGGAGCCGCGTGCCCCTGACGCTGGTCACCGGGACCGGCGAGACCCTGGAGCTGGAGGCGACGGTCCGCCGCGGCGGGTCCTGATCGGGAGGGAATCCATGGAACTGACGAAGCTGGGTGGCGAGGGCCGCACGGGAACGGTGCTGCGGATCCTCGCGGGCCTCCTGGCCCTCTGGCTCGTGGTCTGCGTGCTCCTCGGCATCTGGTGGAGCCGGGAGCCGTCGCCCTTCGACGTCTCGGCCCGCGCCCAGGCCCGGGCGGAGACCCTGCAGCACAGCCGGGTGACGGGCTTCACCACCACCTCGACGCTCATCGAACTGGCCAGCGCGCTCCTCGAGAAGCCCGGCGGCTACCTCTCGAACGACGTGACGCCGCCGGGCCTGTGGCTCGACAACATGCCCAACTGGGAGTTCGGCGTCCTCGTGCAGATCCGGGACATGGCCCGGGTCATGCGCAACGACCTCTCGCGTTCCCAGTCCCAGTCCTCCGAGGACCGGGCCCTCTCCGAGGCCGAGGGCAAGTTCTTCTTCGACAACTCGTCCTGGATGTTCCCGCGGACGGAGGACGAGTACCGCAGCGGCATCCGCCTGCTCCGCGACTACCTGGAGCGGCTCTCGGACCCGCAGGCGCCGGAGGCGCAGTTCTACGCCCGGGCGGACAACCTGCGGGCCTGGCTCGCGACCGTGGACACGCGCCTCGGCTCCCTCTCCCAGCGCCTGTCCCTGGCCGCCGGCGAGCAGCAGCTCGACCAGGGCCTCGCCGGCGATCCCACCGCCCGCCAGTCGACCCCGACGCCGGCGCAGGTGGACGCGCAGACGCCGTGGATGGAGATCGACGACGTGTTCTTCGAGGCCCGCGGCCAGACGTGGGCACTGCTGCACCTGCTGCGCGCGGCGGAGGTGGACTTCCGCGACGTGCTCGAGGGCAAGAACGCGCTGGTGAGCCTGCGCCAGATCATCCGCAAGCTCGAATCGACGCAGGACACGATCTGGAGCCCGGTGATCCTCAACGGGACCGGCTTCGGGCTGCTGGCCAACCACTC
>JAZBPF010000626.1:0-3100 GCA_036351515.1 Pseudomonadales bacterium
CGCCCCCGCTGCACGAGAGGCCGGGTCCGTGCGAAGCTGCGCGGGTCCGCGCTCCGCCGGAACGCCCCTCGGGCGCCTCGGCGGGACGCTTCGTGCACCGGAAGCTGGAGGCTCCTGCCCATGAAACCCCTGCTCGTCGCGGCCCTCGCGGCCTGCCTGCTCAGCGGCGCCCACGCCGCGAGCTCCCTGCCCTTCGAGGTCACGCCCGTGGCCCGCTTCGACGATCCGTGGACCGTCGTGTTCCTCCCCGACGGGCGCATGCTGGTGACGGAGAAGAAGGGCAACCTCTTCGTGGTCACCCAGGACGGCGAGAAGTCCCGTCCGGTGGCGGGCCTGCCCGACGTCGCCTACGGCGGTCAGGGGGGCCTCGGCGACGTCGTCCTGCATCCGGACTTCGCAGAGAACGGCGTGCTCTACGTGAGCTACGCCGAATCCGGCGAGGGCGGCACCCGCGGGGCGGCGGTGCTGCGGGCCGTCTTCGAGGAGACCGACCGCGGCGGTCGGCTCGTGGAAGCCCGGGTGATCTGGCGCCAGTACCCGAAGGTGCTGGGCTACGGCCACTACGGTCACCGGCTGCTCTTCGACGGCGACGGCTACCTCTGGATCTCCTCCGGCGAGCGACAGAAGTTCACGCCGGCGCAGGACATGCAGAGTAGCCTGGGGAAGATGATCCGGCTGCACGACGACGGCTCCGTCCCCGACGACAACCCCTTCGTGAACTACCGCGACACGGACGCGTTCGTGGACGAGGAGGCCATCTACGACGAGATCTGGTCCCTCGGGCACCGCAATCCCCTCGGCATCGCCCTCGACGGCGAGGGCCGGCTCTGGGAGATCGAGATGGGCCCGGCCGGCGGGGACGAGCTGAACCTGATCCACCGCGGCGAGAACTACGGCTACCCGGTGGTCTCGAACGGCGATCACTACGACGGCCGCGAGATCCCGGATCACGACACCCGGCCCGAATTCGAGGCCCCCAAGGTCACCTGGAACCCGGTGATCTCTCCCGCGGACCTCATGATCTACCGCGGCGATCGCTTCGCCGCCTGGCAGGGCGATGCCTTCGTGGCGGGCCTGTCCTCCCGGGCCATCGTCCGCGTGGCCCTCGACGGCGAGTCCGCGCGCGAGGTGGAGCGCTACGACATGGGCGCGCGCATCCGCAGCCTCGAGGAAGGCCCGGACGGCGCCATCTGGGTGCTCGAGGACGACCGCGGCGACAGCGAGGGCCGGCTGCTGAAGCTCACGCCGAAGGACTGAGCCCGCTCCGCCCGTCCCGGCGTGACGACAGCGCGCCGGGACGGGCGTATGCTCTTCCCCAGTGCGCCACCCCGGCGCCCCGGGAACGAGGAACGATGGACCAGCGCCCCTGAGACCGCACCGAGCCCTTCCGCTCTCCGGTTCCAGAGGTGTCCATGGCTTCCTCGCTCCACGCGACCCTGCGCGACGTGGCCTTCCGCCACGAAAGCGCGACCGCCCCGCTCTTCCAGGATCTCACGGCCACGCTGCCGCGCGGTTTCACCGGCGTCGTCGGTGCGAACGGCAGTGGCAAGACGACCCTGCTGCGCCTGCTCGCCGGCGAGCTGCGCCCCGAACGGGGAGCCGTCGAGACGCCGCCGTTGCGCCTGCTCTGCGCCCAGGGCACGGACGAGGCGCCACCGGGTCTCGAGCCCCTGCTCGCGGCGGACGACGGCGAGGCAAGGGTGCTCCGTGACCGCCTCGGCCTGGACGCCCTCGACCCGGCTCGCTGGGATCGGCTCAGCCACGGCGAGCGCAAGCGCGCCCAGCTCGCGGTCGCGCTCCGTGCGCGCCCGGATCTGCTCGCCCTCGACGAGCCCACGAACCACGTGGACGCCGCGACGCGCACGCTGCTGATCGACGCTCTCACCCGCTTCCGCGGCGTCTGCGTGCTGGTGAGCCACGACCGGGCGCTCCTCGACGCCCTCTGCGGTCGCTGCCTCTGGCTGGAACCGCCGGAGGCGGTGCTCCGCCCGGGCGGCTACACGGAGGGCGCCGCGGAACGGGACCGGGAACGGACGGCGGCCGCGCGTGCGCACACGGACGCGCGCCGGGAGCGCGATCGGCTGCGCACGCTGCGCAGCCGCCGCGAGGAGGCCGCCGACCGCAGCGACCGGCGCCGCTCGAAGCGCGGCCTCGGGCGCCACGACCACGACGCGAAGGCCAGGCGCGACCTCGCGCGCGTCTCGGGCAAGGACGGTCAGGCGGGCCGGCTCTCCCGCCAGGTCGACGGGCGCCTCGCGCAGGCCGAGGCCCGTCTGGCCGCCCACCGGATCGAGAAGACCCACGGTGGCGGCTTCCGGGTGGAGGGCCAGCGCGCGCGACGGGACCGCCTCCTCGCGCTGCCGGCCGGCGCCCTGTCCCTGGGGCCCGGCCGAACGCTGCACGTCCCGGCGCTCGAGGTCCGGCCCCAGGACCGGATCGCGGTGACCGGACCCAACGGCAGCGGCAAGTCGACGCTGCTGCGGGCGCTCCTCGAGACGCCCCTCGTGGAGGCCGAACGCGTGCTCGTGCTGCCGCAGGAGCTCGACGCCCACCGCGCCCGGGCAGTCCTCGCGGAGCTGCGTGCGCTGCCGAAGGCGGAGCTGGGACGGGCGCTGCAGATCGTGGCGCGCCTCGGCTCCGAGCCGGAGCGACTCCTCGCGACCCGTACGCCGAGCCCCGGCGAACTGCGCAAGCTGCTGCTCGCCGTCGGCGTCGCCCGGGCGCCGCAGCTGCTCGTGCTCGACGAACCGACCAATCACCTCGACCTCCCGTCCATCGAAGCCCTCGAGGCCGCCCTCGCGGACGCGCCCTGCGCCCTGCTGCTCGTGAGCCACGACGAGGCCTTCCTCGGCAGTCTGACCCGGACCCGCTGGACCCTGCAGCGGCACCCCGACGGCGACTGCCGCCTCGAGGTGCGCGAAGGCTCCGGACCGTGACGCTCCCGGTGCGAGTCGGCTTCGGCCGCGACGAAGACCCCAGCGGCAACGAGTCGCCCGGGCCACCGAAGCGGCTGATGCGAGCCCCCACACGCGCTTCGGCCGCGACGACCAGGCCCACCCGCCGAGATCGTCGCGGCTGAAGCCCGCTCCCACAGTGGCCG
>JAZBPF010000627.1:0-5555 GCA_036351515.1 Pseudomonadales bacterium
CATCCGAACCTGCGCAGGATCCTCACGCCGCCGGGCTGGGAAGGGCATCCCCTGCGCAAGGAGCATCCCGCGCGCGCGACGGAGCTCGAGCCCTACACGCTCGACGAGGAGCGGCTCGCGAAGGAGCAGGAGGCCCTGCGCTTCGTGCCCGAGGAATGGGGCATGGAGCGCGCCGGACCCGATTCCCAGTTCATGTTCCTGAACCTCGGGCCGAACCATCCGAGCGTGCACGGCGTGTTCCGCATCGCGCTGCAGCTCGACGGGGAGCGCATCGTCGACGCGGTTCCGGACATCGGTTACCACCACCGCGCCGCGGAGAAGATGGCGGAGCGGCAGGCCTGGCACAGCTACGTGCCCTACACGGACCGCATCGACTACCTGGGCGGGGTCATGAACAACCTGCCCTACGTCATGGCCGTGGAGCGCCTCGCGGGCATCGAGGTGCCGCCGCGGGCGCAGGTGATCCGGATCCTCCTCTGCGAGCTGTTCCGCATCTCCTCCCATCTCGTCTTCTACGGCACCTTCGCGCAGGACGTGGGGCAGCTCTCGCCGGTCTTCTACATGTTCGCGGACCGGGAGCGGCTCCTCGCGATCGTCGAGGCGATCACCGGTGGGCGCATGCACCCGGGCTGGTTCCGCATCGGCGGGGTGGCCGCGGACCTGCCCCGCGGCTGGGACGCCATGGTGCGCGACTTCCTCGCCTGGATGCCCAGGCGTCTGGACGAGTACGAGGCCATGGTCCTGAAGAACGGGCTCGTGCGCCGGCGCAGCGTCGGGATCGGCGCCTACGACACGGAGGAAGCGCTGGCCTGGGGCGTCACGGGTCCGGCGCTGCGTGCCACGGGGCACGGCTTCGATCTGCGCAAGGCGCGGCCCTACGCGGGCTACGACGGCTTCGACTTCGAGGTGCCGGTGGCGGCGCGCGGCGACAGCTACGACCGCTGCGTCGTGCGCGTGGAGGAGATCCGCCAGAGCCTGCGCATCGTGCGCCAGTGCCTCGAGCACATGCCGCCGGGCCCCTTCAAGGCGGACCACCGGCTGACGACGCCGCCGCTGCGCGATCGGACCATGCACGACATCGAGACCCTCATCCAGCACTTCGTGAACATGAGCTGGGGGCCGGTGATTCCCGCGGGCGAGGCCACGGGGACGGTCGAGGCGACGAAGGGGCTGAACAGCTACACGCTCGTCTCCGACGGGGGCACGCAGCCCTACCGGGCGCGGATCCGGACGCCGTCCTTTCCCCATCTGCAGCAGATTCCGGCGATCAGCCGCGGGCTGCTCATCGCGGATCTCATCGTCATCGTCGCGAGCATCGACTTCGTGATGGCGGACGTGGATCGCTGAGGAGAGACGGGGCGTGCGCAGCGAACAGGGAGGCCGGCCATGAGCGCGACGGAACGCGACGACCGCATCGGCGCGCTCTCCGCGGAGGAGATCGCCGCCATCGAGCACGCGGCGGAGCACGTGCCGCGGCCCGCTTCGGCGATCATCGACGCCCTGCGCATCGTCCAGGAGCATCGCGGCTGGGTCTCGGACGAGAGCGTGCGCGCGATCGGGTCCCTGCTCGGCGTCGATCCGGTGGAGGTGGACTCCGCGGCGAGCTTCTACAACCTCGTTCACCGGCGTCCCGTGGGGCGTCACGTCGTCTTCGTGTGCGACAGCGCCGCCTGCTATCTCATGGGCTGCGAGGCCGTGCGCGCCCGCCTCGAGGAGACGCTCGGCATCCCGGCGGGCGGCACCACGGAGGACGGGCGCTTCACGCTCCTGCCCATCGTCTGCCTCGGGGCCTGCGACCGGGCGCCCGCGATCCTGATCGGCGAGACGCTCGAGGGGCCCGTGGACCCCGAGGCGATCCCCGCGCTGCTGGAGCGCTATCCGTGAGGGTGGATCCGCAGCGGCCCCTCACCGGGCGCATCGAGGCCGCCGGCGGCGTCGTGGACCTCGACGCCTACGAGGCCGCCGGCGGCTACGCGGCCGCGCGGGAGGCGATCGCCGCCGGCTCGCCGCAGGCGGTGATCGACACGGTGAAGGAGGCGAAGCTGCGCGGCCGCGGCGGCGCGGGCTTCCCGGCGGGCGTGAAGTGGGGCTTCGTGCCCCGGGAGGCGCCGGGGACGAAGTACCTCGTGTGCAACGCCGACGAGATGGAGCCGGGCACCTTCAAGGACCGCTACCTCCTCGAGCACGACCCCCATCTGCTCCTCGAGGGGATGATCCTCGCGGCCTTCGCCATCGGGGCCGAGGTGGCCTACGTGTTCCTCCGCGGCGAGTACGTGCAGGCGGCGCGGCACCTCGAGGAGGCGATCGCCGCGGCCCGGGCCCGGGGCTATCTCGGGCCGGGTGCCTTCGAGGGACGCTTCTCCCTGGAGCTCTCCGTGCACCGGTCCGCCGGCCGCTACCTCTGCGGCGAGGAGACGGCGCTGCTCAGCGCCCTCGAGGGGGAGCGGGCGGTCCCGCGCTCGAAGCCGCCGTTCCCGCCGGCGAGCGGCGCCTGGGGGCGGCCGACGATCGTCAACAACGTCGAGACCCTGTGCAACGTGCCGGCGATCCTCCGGGAGGGGGCGGACTGGTACCGGAGCCTCGGTCGCGGCGAGGACGCGGGCACGAAGCTCTTCGGCGTCTCCGGGCGCGTGAACCGGCCGGGGCTCTGGGAGCTGCCCATGGGCACGACGCTCCGGGAACTGATCGAGGAACACGCCGGCGGCATGCAGCCGGGCTACGGCTTCCGGGCGCTGCTCCCGGGCGGCGCGTCCACGGACTTCCTCGTGGCCGAGCACCTCGACGTGCCCATGGAGTACGAGGCCATCGCCGCGGCGGGCAGCCGCCTCGGGACGGGGACGGTGATGGTGATGGACGACCGGGTCTGCCCCGTGGGCTTCGCCCTGAACCTCCAGCGCTTCTTCGCGCGCGAGTCCTGCGGCTTCTGCACGCCGTGCCGGGAGGGGCTGCCCTGGCTCGTCTCGCTCCTCGAGGACATCGAGGCGGGGCGGGGCGAGCCCGGCGATCTCGAGGTCCTCGCGCGGAACGCGGACTTCATCGGCACCCCGGGCCACACCTTCTGCCTGCACGCCACCGGCGCCATGGAGCCGCTCGTGAGCGGCCTGCGCTTCTTCCGCGAGGACTTCGAGGAACACCTCGCCACCGGCGTCTGCCGCTACGGAGCCCCCTGAGATGGTGCGCATCGAGGTCGACGGACGTTCCTACGCGGTCCGCGAGGGCACGAACCTGCTGGAAGCGGTGCTCTCCCACGCCGTGGACCTGCCGTACTTCTGCTGGCATCCGGCGCTCGGCTCCGTCGGCGCCTGCCGCCAGTGCGCCGTGGTCCAGTACCGCGACGCGGACGACCGCGAGGGGCGCCTGGTCATGGCCTGCATGACCCCCGTGGCGGAGGGCCAGCGCTTCTCCGTCGCGGCGGAGCCGGCGAGCGCCTTCCGCGCCTCCGTGATCGAGTGGCTCATGCTGAACCACCCCCACGACTGCCCCGTCTGCGAGGAAGGCGGCGAATGCCATCTCCAGGACATGACGGAGATGACGGGGCACGTGGTCCGTCGCTACCGGGGGCGCAAGCGGACCTTCCGCAACCAGTGGCTCGGTCCCCTCGTGAACCACGAGATGAACCGCTGCATCACCTGCTACCGGTGCACGCGCTTCTACGGGGACTACGCGGGCGGGCGGGACCTGCGCGCCCTCGGCTCCCGGGACCGCATGTACTTCGGACGCTTCGAGTCGGGCACGCTCGAGAGCGAGTTCGCGGGCAACCTCGTCGAGGTCTGTCCCACGGGCGTGTTCACGGACCGCCCCTTCGCCGCCGTCTACGCCCGCAAGTGGGACCTGGCCACGGCGCCGTCGCTCTGCACGGGCTGCGGGGCGGGCTGCAACACCCTGCCGGCGGAGAGTGCCGGGACCCTGCGCCGCGTGCAGAACCGCTACCACCACGAGATCAACGGCTACTTCCTCTGCGACCGCGGTCGCTTCGGTTCCGGCTACGTCGCGGGCGAGGCGCGCCTGCGCCGGGTCGGCCGCCGGGTGGAGGCGGAGACCTTCGCCGAGGTGACGGCGGAGGAGGGCGTCGCGGACCTCGCCGCGGCGCTCGGCGCCGAGCGGCTCGTCGCCGTGGGCTCGCCGCGGGCGTCCCTCGAGGACAACTTCCTGCTCCGGGAGCTGGTGGGCGCGGAGCGCTTCTGCACGGGGCTCTCGGACGTGCACGCCGCGACCACGGAGGCTGCCCTTGCGCTGCTCGCGGCGGGGCCCGTGGCCGCGGCCACGCTGCCGGAGATCGAGGCCGCGGACGCGGTGCTGATCCTCGGCGAGGATCTGCCCGACACGGCGCCGCGCACGGCCCTGGCGGTGCGCCAGGCCGCGCGCGTGCGCAGCCTCGAGCTCGCCGAGGAGATCGGCCTGCCGGTCTGGCAGGACGCCGGCGTGCGCCGCCACGGGCAGCTGGCCCGGAGCCCGATCCTCCGCGTCTCGCCTGCGGCGACGCGCCTCGACGACGTCTGCACCGCCACCCTCGATCGTCCGCCGGAGGCCGTCGCCCGCATCGGCGCGGCGATCGCGCGCGGCCTCGCCGGCACGGAGGCGGCGGAAGCGGACGGCGCGCTCGCGGACGAGGCCGAGCGCGCCTTCGTGCGCTCGGCCCTCGAGGCACTGCGGGCGGCGAAGCGCCCGCTCGTGGTCTCCGGCGAGGGATGCCAGCGGGTGGACGTGCTCCGCGCGGCCGGCGCCGTCGCGGCGGCGCTCCCCGCGCGGGAGCAGGCGCGCCTGGTGCTCGCCCTGGAGCGCTGCAACAGCGCGGGGGTCGGGCTGCTCGGCGGCGGGCTCTCGCTCTCCCGGGCCCTCGCCGAGGCGGCGGACGGCGCGACCCTCGTCGTGCTCGCCACCGATCTCTTCCGCCTGGCGCCGCCGGAGCGCGTGCGCGCGGCGCTCGCCGGCGCGGCGCGGGTCGTGGTCCTCGACGAACTGGAGACGGACACGGCCGCGGCGGCGCACACGGTGCTGCCGACGGCGAGCACGGTGGAGGCCACCGGCACCTTCGTGAGCAGCGAGGGCCGGGCGCAGCGCTTCTTCGCGGTCTACCCGCCGGCGGCCCCGATCCGCCCCGCCCGCGGCTGGCTCGCGGACGCGGCGCGCACGCTCGGGCGGAACGACTGCGGCGAGGGGAGCCTCGAGGCCCTGCACGAGCGCATCGCGGCGCAGCTTCCGGCGCTCGCCGCCGTGCGCGACGCGGCGCCCGGGGCCGACTACCGGGGCCCGGCGGGGACGCGCATCCCCCGCCAGAGCGCCCGGGCGAGCGGCCGCACGGCGCTCACGGCCCATCGCTCCGTGCACGTCCCGCAGCCGCCCGCGGACGCGGAGACGCCCTTCGTCTTCACCATGGAGGGCAGCGACCGCGACGCGCCCGCGGCCCTCGTCGCCCGCTTCTGGGCGCCGGGATGGAACTCCGTGAACGCCCTCACGCGCTTCCAGGAGGAGGTCGCGGGACCGCTCCGGGGCGGTCCGTCCGGCGTCCGCCTGCTTCGCGGAGACGGCGCCGTGGCCGTGCCGGCCGCGGCGTC
>JAZBPF010000628.1:0-3921 GCA_036351515.1 Pseudomonadales bacterium
AGGAGTACTACGACCCCATGTACGACCACCAGCTCGCCGCCAAGGCCGACCGCGTGGCCTTCCGGGGCGGCCCGCAGGAGGTCGTGGCCTGGCTGCGGGAGCAGACCGGGGGCTGAGGCGCCCCCGCAGCGGATCAGGAGCCGTCCGCCACCTGCGCCACGGCGTCGACGGCCGCGACTTCCCGGCGCAGCACCGCCAGCAGCTCGTCGATCTGGAAGGGCTTGGCGAGGAGCGGAATCTCGCGGATCCAGTCCTCGGCGCCCGCGAGATGATCCCGCGCGTAGCCGGTCATGAGCACGCAGCGCAGGGCGGGGCGCGTCTCCCGGAAGCTGCGCACCAGCTCCACCCCCGTGTCCTCGCCCGGCAGCACCACGTCCGAGAGCAGCAGGTCGAAGCGCCCCCCGCGGAAGGCCTCGCGGGCGGACGGGCCGTCGACGGCGACCGTGACCCGGAAGCCGGCGCGGCGCAGCGCACCGGCGAGCACCGTACGCACGCCCTCGTCGTCCTCGACGAGGAGCAGGGCGTGGTCCACGGGCGCGGCCCCGGCCCCCTTCTGCGCCGCCGGGCTCGCCTCGGGCTGCGCCTCGGCGACGGGCAGCCAGAGCGTCACCCGCGTCCCGCAGCCGGGCTCGCTGGCGATGCGCACGGTGCCGCCGGACTGGCGCGCGAAGCCGTAGACCATGGACAGGCCGAGGCCCGAGCCCTGCCCCACGGGCTTGGTGCTGAAGAAGGGCTCGAAGACCCGCGAGAGCACGTCCTCCGGGATCCCGCTCCCCGTGTCCTCCACCGTGAGCACCACGTAGGCCCCCGGCGCCAGCTCACCCTCCTCCCGCGCCACGGTCGCGGGCTCCGCGCGGATCGAGAGCCGGCCGCCGTCGACCATGGCGTCGCGGGCGTTGATGGCGAGGTTGAGCAGCGCGCTCTCGAACTGGGCCGCGTCCACCCGCGGCGGCGGCAGCTCCGCCGCCAGGTCGAAGTCCAGGGCGATCTTCTCGCCGAGGGTCGTGCGCAGCAGCGGCGTGAGCTCCCGGAGCTTCGCCGGCAGGTCGAGTGCGGCGGGGCGGAGCTCCTGGCGCCGCGAGAACGCGAGGAGCCGCTGGACGAGGCTCGCGCCCCGGTTCGCGGCGCCGAGGGCGCTCTCGATGAGCTCGTTCTCCTCGAGGCGCGGATCCTCGAGGCGCGCGAGCTCGAGGTTGCCCGCCACGGCCATGAGCAGGTTGTTGAAGTCGTGGGCGATGCCGCCCGTGAGCTGCCCCACGGCCTCCATCTTCTGCGCCTGGGCGAGCTGCGTCTCCCGGTCCAGGAGCGCCTCCTGGGCCTCCACCACGTCGGTGACGTCGGAGCACGCGCCGAGGTAGCCGAGGAAGGTCCCGTCGTCGCCGTAGCGCGGCAGCGCGCTGGCCTCCACGACGATGCGCCGTCCCTGCCCGTTGCGGATCGACGCGCGCACGCCGCGGATCGGCCGCCGGGCCAGCATGTCCTCGTGCATGCGCCGCCAGGCCGGGTCGTCGGCGCCGGGGATCTCGAGCAGGGAGCGGCCGAGGATCGCCTCGGACGCCGTACCGGCGAGGAAGCGGAAGCGTTCGGAGAGCCAGCGCACGCGCAGCTGCGGGTCGAACTCCACGTACCAGTCGGAGGCGGCGTCCGCGAGCAGGTGCAGGCGCGCCTCGCTCTCCTCGAGCTGGCGCCGCGTGGTCTCCAGGCGCAGGTAGAGCTGCGCGAGGCCGTGGTGCAGCACGCCCACCTCGTCCAGGGCCTCGGGCCGCAGCTGGGCCGGGTCGACGTCCGCCGCGCGGCGGGCCCGGCCGATGAAGTGCTCGAAGGCCGAGAGCGCGTTGCGCGTGTAGCGCAGGTTCAGCTGCATCACCGCGAGGGCGTAGGGAAGCATGAGCCCCACGAGGACCCAGGAACTCGCCGGGATGACGCCCGTGCGGGCGTACTCGCCGGCGACGAAGGCCGCGGCCAGCGTGAGGCTCAGCACCACGCCCTGGATGCCGCGCACCCAGAGCGGCGCCACCGGACGATCCTCCACGAGGTGCCCGAAGCGCAGCCCGAACTCGTCGAGCACGACGATCATCATGGGCAGGGCGACGAAGCCCGCGATCACGAACACGAGCACGCCCATGATCGCGAGGTCCGTGGCGCCCCAGGTCGCCCCGGGACTCAGGAAGAGCACCGCCATGGCGTCGCCCGCCGCCACGTACACGAACACGGCGGCCGTGAGCTGGAGCAGGAGGCGACGCACGTCGCGCCGCAGGCCCTCGGCGTCGGCCCCCGCCTCGTCCCGCAGCGAGAGGGAGCGGTAGCGCAGCGTCACCCAGCAGGCGGCGGCGAGCGCCGCGCACAGCACGTAGAGCGCCTGGATCGGATCGCCGGCCGTGAGCGCGTCCCAGGGCGGGCGCAGCTCGGCGGCCGTCATGTACAGGTGCAGGACCACCACCGGCGCGAGCCACGTCACGAGCACGCCGACGAAGAGTCGCCTGGCCGCCCCGTTCGTGCGCGTCCCCGGTCCGTTCATGCATCCCGCTCCCGTGGCGGGCCGTTTCCCGTCGGGAAAGGTAGCAGGCCCTGCCGTCGCCGGCAGGCCGTGGTCCGGCCCTGTGGTACCGTAGCCGCCCGACGGGCGCGGCGCGCCGCGGATCGGTACCGACGGAGGAAGCATGGGGTTCGACGGCAAGGTGGCCCTCATCACCGGGGCGGGCAGCGGCATGGGCCAGCTCGCGGCCCGGAACCTCGCGACCGCGGGGGTGCGCGTGGCCGCCCTGGACGTGAACGAGCAGGGGCTGCTCGAGACCGCCGAGGCGAGCCAGAACGTGCGCACCTGGAACGTCGACGTCACGGACGCGGCGGCGGTGCAGCGCGCCGTGGAGGAAGCGGAGGCGGAGCTCGGCCCCATCGAGCGCGTCTACAACGCCGCCGCGATCATGCCCCTCGGCCGGGTCCTCGATCAGGACCTCGACGTCTTCCACCGCGTCATGGCCATCAACTACAACGGGGTCGTCAACGTCTCCAAGACCGTGCTCCCGCGCATGCTCGAACGCGGCCGCGGCGACCTGGTCAACTTCGCCTCCATGGCCGGCTGGCTGCCCACGCTCTACATGGCGGCCTACGACGCCTCGAAGTTCGCCGTGGTGGCCTTCTCCGAGGTGCTCTACCACGAGAACCGGGGGCGCGGCGTCCGCTTCGCCTGCGTGTGCCCGCCGCCCGTGAAGACGCCGCTGCTCCAGCAGGCCCGGGACACGGTCTGGCCGAAGCTCTTCGACGGCATGGAGCACCTCGAGCCCCAGGAGGTCCTCGACGCCATCGACCGGAGCCTCGACGCCGGCGACTTCTTCGTGTTCCCGGGCAAGGGCACGAAGTTCGGCTGGCGCATGCGCCGCTTCTTCCCGAACCTCCTGTGGAAGCGGGTCCACGACGCCGAGAACGCGTGACGCGCCGGCGGCGCGGGCAGAGGGACTCCGGGCCATGGACTACGAGCATCTCACCGTCGAGCGCGACGGCCCCGTCACCGTCGTGCGCCTCGCGCGGCCGGAGCGGGCCAACGCCCTCTCCCGGGCGCTCATGGGCGAACTCATCCGCTGCGCCGAGGCCTTCCACGAGGATCTCGAGACCCGCGCCGTCGTCTTCGCAGGCGAGGGGCGGCACTTCTGCGCCGGCGCCGACCTGTCGGAGCCCCGGAACGCCGGCGCCACCCGTCTCGCGGCCCGCCGGGGGAACCGCCTCGGCCGGGACCTCGTCCGGGCCGTGCGCGGCATCGAGGCGATCACCGTGGCGGCCCTCGAGGGTGCGGCGCTGGGCGGCGGTGCCTGCATCGCCACGGCCTGCGACTTCCGCGTGGCGGGGGCCGACGCCTACGCCGGCTATCCGGAGATCGACCTCGGCATGAACCTGCAGTGGGGCGCGCTGCCCCTCTGCGTGCAG
>JAZBPF010000629.1:0-7883 GCA_036351515.1 Pseudomonadales bacterium
ATGGCCTTCGGATCGAAGCCGTGGTGCGTATCGAAGTTGCGGTCCTCGACGACCTTGAGCGCCTCGGCGAGGAGCGGGGGGACGTCCTCCGGCTCGACGATGAGCCGGTCCTCGCCGTGGCTCGGGAAGATGCTGCCGATGAGGGCGGGCTCGAGGCGCACCACGTCCAGGGGATCCCCGGCCGGGCCCTCGAGACGCACGACGTGACCGTCCTCGAAGTGCACGCGCAGGGGCAGTTCCGGACGGGCGCCCTCGGGGAAGCGGAAGGGACGGAGCACGACGTCGAGCGTCGCGCCGGTGCGCCCGAAGGTCCCGGGTCCCGCAGGACGCGGCAGGCGTCGGTAGCCGAGGCGGTCGAGTTCGCGCGCGAGCTGGTCGGCATCGAGGCGGCGCCCGGCGTAGAGCTCGAGGGGCTGGGCATGGACCCGGGCGGGGACGGACCAGAGCCGGCCGCGGAAGGTCTCGGTGATCTGCCGGTCGAGCTGGAAGAGCCAGAGGCCGAGCGCGAGGACCGCCGCTCCGGCGACCGCGGCCGCGACGAGCGCCCAGCGGCGAAGACGCCGGCCCCGCGGGGGGACGGCTGCGTGCGCGCCCTCGTGCTGCTCTTCGCTCATCGTTCCTTCCAAGGCCCTCGAAGCGCCGCGACGGGCGCGGCGCGCAGTCTACGCGAGCGCGTCCCCGCCTCGTTCCCGCAGCGGAGCTGACCTGCATCAAGGCCGAACGTTCCCGTGGGGGGGAGCATGCGGGCATGGAACACGGGCGAACCGCGGACACGGACCGGCCCCTGCGCCTCGCGCTGGAGGAGGTCCTCGACGACGAGTACCGCGCGCGGGCGACGTACCGGGCCGTGATCGCGCGCTTCGGACCGGTGCGTCCCTTCTCGGCGATCGTGGAGGCCGAGGACCGGCACGTGCGCGCCCTCCTTCCACTCTTTCGTCGCCAGGGCTTCCCGGTTCCGGAGGATCCCTGGGCCGACCGCGTCGAGGCGCCGGCGAGCCTGCGCGACGCCTGCGCCGCCGCGGTCACGGCGGAGCTGGAGAACGCGGCCCTGTTCGACCGGCTCCGTCCGGTCGTGGCCGACCATCCCGACGTCGCCGAGGTCTTCGAACGCCTCCGGGAGGCCTCGGCCGAACGACACCTGCCCGCCTTCCGGCGCTGCCTCGCGCGGGAAGGGGACAGCGAGCCCCGCGGCTGCGGCGCGGGCCCGCGGAGGCGCCGCCGACGGGGCGGGCGCGACGAGGAGGACCTGCGATGAAGAAGGAAGGTGCGGCGCTGCGCAACGGCCTGATCCTGGCCGGAACCGTCATCGCCCTGCTCGTGATCGTCGCGCTGCTCGCGCGGCAGTTCGCCTGAGACGGTGTCTCCAGGATGGCCACCTGCTGTGACGCCCCCTGGAACCGCCGGGCGGCGTCGTGAGGCCCCATCGAACGGCCACGGGGCGACTTGCCAGACTCCCACTCGCTGCGGGCCTCGCGCCTTGTCCCTCGGCCCCGGGGTCCGTCTCGCGACGGCGAGCATCCTGCTGTAGACACCCCCTGAAGGAGACACGGCCATGAAACGCCTGCTGTTCCTCTCCCCGGACGCGGAGCACGCGCGCCACATGGTCGGCACGCTCCGGCGCGCGGGGATCCCGGAGAAGCATCTCTACGTGGTGGCCTCGGGAGACACGCCGCTCGAGGACCTCCCGGACGCGGGGCCGGAGGCCGACGACTTCCTGCCGGCCTGGGAACGGGGCCTGGCGCTCGGGGGCGTGGGAGGCCTCCTGGCGGGCCTCGCGGGCCTCGCCTTCCCGCCCGCGGGACTCGCCATCGGGGGCGGCGCCGTACTCCTCGTGACCCTCTTCGGGGCCGGCCTCGGCGGCTTCCTCGCGGGCCTCGCGGGCGCCGCCTTCCCGAGCTCGCGCCTCGCCGAGTTCGAACGTGCCATCGAGGCCGGGCAGGTCCTCGTGCTCGCCGACGTGCCGGCCGACGAGGTCCAGGACTACGAAGCGCTGATCCGCGAGACCGATCCCGAGGTCCGCGTGGAGGGCATCGAGCCCCCGGCCCCGGCCATCCCGCGCTGACCGCAGCCGCGCTCCGGCGGCCCGCCCGGGAGCGCGCCGCGGACGCGGCGCGCGCTCTTCTCGATGCTGGACACCCATCCCTTCCTGGGCACCCACTGCGGACCTGCCTCGGCGGCCAAGTCGACAGGGCGCGCGAAACCCCTCGGCCACCTCCGTTGCGCCAAATCCTCGAAACTTTTGCAGAATATCTCTTCAACATACTGTTCTAAAATACTTTTAATCCGAAATCGGTTCCGCTCCTTCTACCCGTCCGTTTCTGGACACCCACGTAGGGAGACCACTCAGCTTTCTGTTTTCCTTAAGAAATCTGAGGCGGTGACTTCTGGATACTCAAGAAGACCCGTTTCTGGACACCCACGCAGGAGGCTTGCTCAACTGGCTGTTTTTTCTGAGAAAACGGCTTGGGTGTCCATACCCGCTCCAGGTGGGTGTCCAGAACCCGTCTTCTCGACCGGCCGTGTTCCTGGAGAGATCGAGGTGGATGTCCAAGAACGGTCAGGGTGGGTGTCCAGAAAGGGGAAGCTGTGTTCCTAGAGAGATCGGCGTGGGTGTCCAGAAGGGGGAAGGGACGACGCTAGAGCTGCTCGCGGACGCGGCCGAGGCGCGTGAGGGTCTCGAGGGCGGCGGCGTGGTCCGCCTCCATGCAGCGGACGAGCACGGTGTCGTAGCCGGCGTCGCCGTAGGCGCGCAAGGTGGCCGCGACGCCGGCCTCGTCCCCGGCGACGAGACTCTCGGGGGGAAAGCCGCGGTAGCCGCTCGCCACCACCGCGTCCAGGCGCCGCCGGGCCTCCTCCGGGGTCCCGGCCACGAGGACGTCCTTGCGGATCACGGCTCGTCCGGGAGCGCGACCGGCGTCGCTGCAGGCCCGTCGGTAGTACTGCAGGCGCTCGGCGGATCCCGCGACGTCCAGCGCCGGATCGGCGATCCATCCGTCGCCGAGGCGGGCCGCGCGCTCGATGGCCGGCTCGGCGGACGCTCCGATCCAGATCGGCACGGGCTCGGGCGGCCGGGGCGCGATGCGCGCGCCCTCGATGGGCCAGGGACCGTCGGGCGCGTCCACGGTCTCGCCGGCGAAGAGCCGCCGCAGGATCCCGAGGGACGCCTCGAAGCGGCGCACGCGCTCGGTCTCCCGCACGCCGAGCGCCCCGAACTGCCGCGCCCCCGCCCCGAGCCCGCACTGGAGCACGAACGGACCGCGGCCGAGGCTCGCAAGGGTGCCCACCTGCTCGGCGAGGAGCACCGGGTGCCAGAGCGGCAGCAGGAACAGGGCGCCGAAGGGCCGCACCTCCGCTCCCGCGTCCCACTCCGCGAGGGCGCGAGCCAGCATGGGCACGTTCTGGTAGTAGGGGCGCGGCGTCGCGTGATGATCACCGAGGAACAGCGAGTCGAGCCCCGCCTCCCGCGCCGTGCGCACGCGCTCCAGGATGCGCCGCGCGCCTTCGCGGACGTCCTCGACCGCGTGCAGGCTCGTCACCGACAGTCCGAGTTCGAGACTCACGGCTCCCCCTCCCCGTCCTGGCCCCGGAACTCCGGCTCGACCACCGGCCCCAGGGCGAGCTGCGCGGCCTCCACCCGGCCGTCGTCCGTGAGGAAGGCGGCGCGGAAGCCCTCCCCACGCAGCAGCCAGGGCAGCCACATGCGGTCGTCGGGCCACATGCGCGCGAAGGGCACGGCATCCGTGGCACACCAGAGCGGGACGGCCTCGTCCGTCTCCACGGGCTCCCCCTCGAAGCGGGAGGCGCGGAACACGAAGCCGTGGATGCGGCTGCCGTCGGCCTCGAGGAACCGGAGCTCGCCGGCGTACACCGGATCCAGGACGTCGATGCCGAGTTCCTCCCGCGTCTCGCGCACGGCGCAGGCGCGCGGCGTCTCCCCGGGATCGAGCTTCCCCCCGGGACCGTTGATGCGCCCTGCCCCGTGTCCGCGCTTCTTGTGGATCAGGAGCACGCGCGCGTCCGTCACGACGAACAGCAGCGTCGCCCGCAGGGCCCCGGGGAACGCCGGAGGGGCGAGCGCGTCCCCGAGCGCGCGCACCGCGAGCCCGGGACCGCGGAGCGGGCGCACGCGCTTCTCGTGAAGGGTCCTGCGTCCCGCCCGGTCCGTCACCGTGCGCACCGGACGATAGCCCCGTGTCTGCCAGAAGCGCAGGGGTGCGAGCCCTTCGGCATCGCAGTCCGTGCGCAGGAAGTCGGCGCCCTGCGCCGCGGCCCGTCGCTCCAGCCAGGCGAGGAGCGGATCGAGCACGACCTCGGCCCCGGGGCGGACGGCCAGCTTCTCGAGATACCAGGCCGACGCGTCCGGCTGCCAGAGCGCGGCCGGCCGGTCCGCCAGGCCGAAGCAGGCCTGCCAGCGCCCGTCCGGGCCGCGGATCCCGAAGAGCCCGCCCTGTGCGAGGAGCCGCGCGAGGCGCGCAGCGACGTGAGGCGGATGCAGCGGCGCGCCGTGCAGCGAGCCGGGCCCCTCCGCCAGGGCGCGATAGAAGTCGACGAGTTCGGGGAGATCCCGGGAAGCGACCCGCTCCACGACGGAAGCCGACGCGAGCGGCGAACGGGCGGGAAGCCAGGCGGGCTCCGTGGAGCCGTCCGGCGCGGAAGGGAAGTCCTGCGGCGAGTCGCCCATCGCCCGATTCTAGCGGCCCCGAGCGACCACGGCGCCCCGGGGCGCAGGGCGTACCCGCGTCAGGCGGCCTCGGCGAGGTGCCCGCGCGCTTCGGGGGAGAAGGGAACGAGGTCGTCGACGAAGCGTCGTGCCACGGCGCGCCAGTCGTTGGCCTCGGCGTGGCGGCGGCAGGCGCCGCGGTCGCAGGCCAGCGCCCGCTCCACGGCGCGGCCGAGGTCCTCGTCGAGGGCCCCGGTGACACCGTCGACCACCACGTCCCGGGGGCCGGTCACGGGATAGGCCGCCACCGGCGTCCCGCAGGCCATGGCCTCGAGCATGACGAGCCCGAAGGTGTCGGTCCGCGACGGGAAGACGAAGACGTCCGCGTCGGCGTAGGCCGCGGCGAGGTCGTCGCCGTAGCGGTAGCCGAGGAACTCGACGTCCGGATGGCGACGCTCGAGGGCGGCCCGCTGGGGACCGTCGCCGACCACCACCTTGTGCCCGGGATGCTCGAGGTCGAGGAAGGCCGGCAGGTTCTTCTCGACCGCGAGGCGACCGACGTAGAGCAGGACCGGGCGAGGCCGGGGCCTGTGCGGCCGCGGCCGGAACTGTTCGACGTCCACGCCCCGGCCCCAGACGCTCAGGTGCTCGAGGCCCCAGGCCGAGAGCTCGGCCCGCTGGGTCTCCGTCGTCACGAGCGTGCTCGCCGCCGGGCGGTGGAAGCGGCGCAGGAAGGCGTAGCCGAGGGACAGGGGCAGCCCCGTGCGCGCCCGCACGTACTCCGGGAACTTCGTGTGCAGGGAGGTCGTGAAGGGCAGGCCCCGCCGCTTGAGCCAGCGGCGCGCGGCGAAGCCGAGGGGCCCCTCGGTGGCGATGTGCACGGCGTCGGGAGCGAGCGCGCGGATGTGCCGGCCGACGCGCAGCGGCGGCAGCGAGACCCGGATCTCGCCGTAGCCCGGCATCGGCAGCGTCCGGAAGCGGCTCGGCTCCAGCACCACCGCCTCGTGACCGAGGGCCTCGATGCCCGCGATGGTCTGCTCGAGCGTGGTGACGACCCCGTTGGTCTGCGGGCGCCAGGCGTCGGTGACGATCAGGACCCTCACGCGGCCCGGTCCCGCACGAGCGCCGGGCGGGCGAGCGGGACCACCTCCGCATGCCGCTCCTCGAGCCAGTGGATCACCCGCAGGGTGCCCTGCTCGTCCTCGACGAGTGCCGTGCAGGACTCCACCCAGTCCCCGCAGTTGTAGTAGTCGATGGCACCGATGCGGCGGATCTCGGCGTGGTGGATGTGCCCGCAGACCACCCCGTCGAAGCCCTCGCGCTCGCACTCCTTCGCCACCGCGTCCTCGAAGTCGCTGATGAAGCTCACGGCCCGCTTGACCTTGTGCTTCACCCAGGCGGACAGGGACCAGCGACCGAAGCCGAGGCGCTCGCGCAGCCAGTTGTTCAGCCGGTTCACCTCGAGCAGGAAGTTGTAGCCGACGTCCCCGAGGAAGGCGATCCAGCGGTGGTAGCGGGTGATGACGTCGTACTCGTCGCCGTGCACCACCAGCAGCCGGCGACCGTCCTCCGTGTGATGGACGGCGCGATCCACGAGCGTGATGTTGCCGAAGGCGTGGTCCGAGTAGCGGCGCAGGAACTCGTCGTGATTCCCGGTGACGAAGACGATCTCCGTCCCGCGCTTGGTCAGCGTGAGCAGGCGGCGGATCACGTTGCTGTGGGCCTGCGGCCAGTAGAGGCTCTTCTTCAGCCGCCAGCCGTCGATGATGTCGCCGACGAGGTAGAGCCGGTCGCAGCTGTGAACCTTCAGGAACTCGATGAGGGCATCCGCCTGGCAGCCGCGGCTGCCCAGATGCACGTCGGAGAGGAAGATCGTAGGGTAGTGGGTCTTCTCTTCGGCCGCTTCGTTCATCCCCGGGGTCCCGGACCGCTGGTTTGGCGAAGCGTGCGGGAGGGGCATGACCAACGCATGGCAGGAGCGTCACCATGCGATGAATTTCGCATGACGCTCCGGTGACACCCGGCATACCCGGCGGGCATGGGTCGGACGACGGAGACTAGCATGACGGAGCTGCTCGTCAAGACCGGCGATCTCACGCGCCTCGACGTCGGCGCGATCGTCAACGCCGCGAATTCGACCCTGCTCGGAGGCGGCGGCGTCGACGGCGCCATCCACCGCGCCGCGGGGCCGCAGCTCCTCGAAGCCTGTCGCACGCTCGGGGGCTGCGAGACCGGCGACGCGAAGGCGACGCCGGGCTTCGAGCTGCCGGCGCGCTGGGTGATCCACACGGTGGGCCCGGTCTGGCAGGGAGGCGAGGCCGGTGAGGCGGCGGCCCTCGTGAGCTGCTACCGCCGAGCCCTGGAGGAGGCCGTGAAGCTCGGCGCCGAGGACGTGGCGTTCCCGGCCATCAGCACCGGCGCCTACGGCTATCCCGCCGACGAGGCGGCCGAACTCGCCGTGGCCACGGTCCGCGAGACGGCGGCGCGCCTCGGGGGACCGGCGCGGGTGATCTTCTGCTGCTTCGACGCGGCGACGGCGAGGCGCTACGAGGCGGAGCTCGACGGCGGGAACGACTCGGCGTAGCGCCGTTCGAGGGCCCCGTAGAGCGCTTCGGCGAAGTCCGGCGCCTCGGGATCGAGGGTCCGCACGAGCTCCATGAGGTGGGCGTTGTCCTCGCGCCCGGCCCAGTCCTTCCGGTAGGCACCGCGGGCGTAGCCCTGATGCTGGCGGAAGTTGTTGAGCACGTTCTTGCCGACGTAGGCGCGGTAGAGATCCTCGAGGGAGAGCCCGAGGCTGTTCGTGCACGCGAGGAAGGCGTCCACGGAGAAGCGCCGCCGGGCGAGCGCCTCGGTGGCGAGCGCCTCCACGTCCTCCCGGAACCGGGCGCGGTCACGGCGCTGGCCCGCGGCCCGGTGGAAGCGGTCCACGAGGCCGTCGTCGAAGCCGCCGTCGCGCAGGAGCAGGGACAGGCCGAAGTGCCAGATGTCCACGAGCTCGAGGCGCACCTGTTCCTCGTCCGTCTCCTGGTGCTTCCACCATTTCCAGCCGAAGTGGTCCAGGAGCTCGGCGCACTCGACCCAGATGGCCCGGTAGTAGGGGAAGTCACGGGTGCGCCAGTCGGCGGCCACCTCGACGTTGTGCGCCTCCTGCAGCCGCGCCATCTCCTCGAGCAGGCGGGCGACGGTCGCTCGATCCATGGATTCGCTCCTGAAGGTCAGATCA